>JBDTCL010000386.1:0-6007 GCA_039923595.1 Antricoccus sp.
GCAACATCAGATGAGGTTCGGGCAGCGGCGTTGCAGTACGTACGCAAAATCTCGGGTTCGGCCCGGCCGTCCCAGGCCAACGAAGAAGCGTTCAACATCGCGATGGAATCGGTCACGGCGGCGACGCAGCAATTGCTCGACTCGTTAGTAACCGCGGCGGCACCGCGCGACCGTGACGTTGAATTGAGCAAGGCTCGCGAGCGCAACCGCGTGCGTTTCAGCCAGGTGAGCTAGCTGCCAATGTCCGAATCGGCAGCGGCAGCAACCGCCGACGCACAAGGAAAATCCGAAAGTACTGGGACGGTCATCGTCGCTTTTGCGATGAATGTGCTGATTGCGATCGCCAAGACAATTGCCGCGCTGGTGACCTCCTCAGCCTCGCTCGTCGCCGAAGCTGCTCATTCCTGGGCCGATGCCGGAAACGAGATCTTCCTGGTCACTGCCGAGCACCGCGCTCACAAGACACCAGACGCGCAACATCCCGCGGGATACGGCCGTGAGGCCTACGTCTGGTCGATGTTCGCCGCGCTGGGACTGTTCGTTGCTGGTGCCGCTATTTCGATCACGCACGGCATCACGCAGCTAATTAATCCCGAACCGGCCAGCGACTTCCTCGTCGGCTATATCGTGCTAGCACTGTCGTTCATCTTGGAGGGAATCTCCTTCGCCCAGTCAGTCAGACAGATCCGTCGCGAAGCGACACAGTACCAGCGGGACTTTCTGGAACACGTCGTCAAAACCTCAGATCCGACGCTGCGGGCAGTGTTTGCTGAGGACGCCGCAGCCTTGATCGGACTGGTCATTGCCGCCGCCGCACTGGGTATCCACGAACTCACCGACTCCCCCATTCCGGACTCGATCGGCTCCATCTTGATCGGTCTACTCCTGGGATACGTAGCCATTCATCTGCTCAATCGCAACCGCCGATTCCTTGTCGGCGAAGAAGCCGATGAAAAAGTTCGCTCAGTGGCGATCCGCTCGCTGCTCGACCAGCCCGAAATTGAGCGGGTGACATATCTGCGCCTTGAGATCGTCGGCCCGCGGATGTTGGACATGGTCGCCGAAGTGGATCTCGTGGGTAATCAAGTCGAGCAAGCCGTCGCGACCCAGCTTCGTGATTTGGAACAGCGGGTGTGCGCCATGAGTCCTGTCATTGTGCATGCGCATGTCGGGCTATCGGTGGCTGATGAGCCGTCTATCCACAGCTAGCCGCCGTGTCCCAATCGGTAGCGAATCCTGCTGACGCTGATCGGACTCTTAGGTAAACTTGATTTCTCTTTGATTTTTGTGAGGAATTCTGTGCGTCATCAACGAGTGCGTCGTGGCGCGGTAGTCGCTGCCGCGATTGCGGTCCTGTCCACAGTTAGTATCAGCGCCGGGTACGCCGACGAATCCAGCGCCTCGCCATCGAGTTCGGCATCGCCGCCCAGCACGGACACTTCCAGCTCGAGCGCACCTAGCGCGCCGTCAACCGGTTCAGGGCCGACGGCCCAGCCGGCCCCTCCAGCACCGGAGTCTGCCGCCTCGTCTAGCGCAATCGTGCCGATAACCCCCGGATCGAGCAATGCGCCGAAGTCCAAACCGTCCATCAACTCCAAAACTCCGGTCGATGTCGATCAACTCGACAACGTCAACGACAAAATTGGTGCGTTGACCAGTCAGCTCGAAGCGGCCTCCGATGCATTCAATCAGGCTCAAGGTCAGCTGCATCTTTCCCAAGCGGCCTCGGCCGCAGCAGATAAGCAGGCCGCCGATGCCAAGACTGCGCTCAATACCGCGCTCACGGCAACGAAGACCATGGGCCACGACCTGTACGTGCAAGGTCCGCTGCCGTTATCGACGATTGCAATCGTCGATGCGGGAAGTCCACAGGACGTCATTGATCGGCTATCCATGCTCAATTTCGTATCGGCATACCAAAACGGTGTGCTCAACGATCTGATCATCGCCCAGGATGCCTATCAGGCTGCCAAAACCGCTGCGGCCCAGACAACGAGCGAGATGACCGCGGCAGATGAGAAGGCCAAACTCGTCAAACAACAACTTGAAGCTGATCTGGTAGCCAACCAGGCCAAACTCGCGGCCCTCAAGGCAGGCCGCCCCGGCGCTGCGCCCACTGGTTCATCGCCGGCGGCGGCCGGTCAACCGGGACCGGTCGTTGGGTCTTGGGCCAAGCCTGCGACCGGGACAGTAACGACGCTCTTTGAGATGCGTTGGGGCGAGATGCATTACGGCGTTGATATCGCGAACAGCACCGGTACCCCGATTTATGCAGCAGGCAGCGGTGTTGTTAAACGCGCTGGTGAAGCGAGCGGCTTTGGCCTCGCTATATACATCCTGCACGATAATGGGGATGTCACCGTGTATGGCCATGTCGATCAGATTTATGTCAGCGAAGGTCAGCAGGTCAGCGCCGGACAAAACATTGCTGCGATGGGGAGCCGTGGATTCTCCACCGGGCCGCATCTGCACTTCGAGGTCCAACTGGGGGTGTACGGCAGCAGGATCGACCCGATTGCGTGGCTTGGTGCCCGCGGCATCACGCTGTAGCTCGACCCGGTCCAACTAGGACAGTCCAGCCAGCGCCGCGGCCGCCAACTCGTGAACGTGCGTCTGGCGCTCGTCGATATTTTTCGGGATTTCGCCCATCACTCCTGCTATATAACGTGAGTAGACTCCCGCACCGATGCACGCCGCACGCCATCTGGAGAACGCCATGTAATAGGCAAGCCGACTCAAATCAGCGCCGGTACCGGCAGCGTATTGGTCAGCGAGTTGCTCGCGCGGCGGGAATCCGCCAGCCAGTGTCGGGCCATCGGTGACCCCTGGAAAATCGTCAGTCGGCAGCACCCAACTTGTCAGTAACCAGCTCAGATCGGCGAGCGGATCACCGATGGTGGCCAACTCCCAATCGAAAACAGCCACTGCATTGCCCGCCGGGTCATAAGCCAGGTTCCCGGGCCGAAAATCGCCGTGCGCAATCTTGCTCGGCGCGTCAGGGACATCAGCGCTCAGACGGCGGTGTACCTCATCGAGCACGGTGAAATCGGTGATTGCCGAGTCGTGTAGCTGCCGATTCCAGCGGCGCAGTTGACGCTCGATGTAATTGCCGGGCCGCCGCAAGGCAGTCAGTCCGACCGCGTCCGGATCGATGTTGTGCATATTGATCATGGTTTGGACCGTCGAGTGAGCGATCTGCACCTTGACTTCATCGGTGAGACCATCGGCTGAAGCAGGATCACCGAGTACCTTCCCTTCGGTGAAGTCCATAACGTAGAAGTCCGCCCCGGTCACCTCGTGGTCTGCGCAGTACGCGGCGGGAGTTGCGACCGGGACGTCAGTGCCGTTGAGGGCACTGATGAATGTCCATTCCCGGCTCATGTCATGCGCGGTCTGCAGCACCATTCCGGTGGGCGGCCTGCGCAGTGCCCAACTGCGCCCCGCGACGTCAGTGACCTTGTATGTCAGGTTCGAGCGACCGCCCGCGATAAGGTCGAATTGCAATGGCGGCTGCAGGTCTTGCACGTGATCAGCGAGCCACGCTGTGGTCTTGCCTATCTCGATCCCCGGTGTGCTGGACTTCGCTGACTCAGCGCGATTGCCCAACGACTGTTCCGACATATCTGCCTCCACGCCTCGACGCACCGTCATTGACGCGTCATCATGCCCATGTTACGGATGACGATGCCTCCGTTTAAGGACCCCTCGGATCAATTTTGTTGCCTCGTTGGGGCAATTCCCTGGCATTGTCTCGTCAATTGGTTGATCACGCCCGACCGCCGACGCCCACCGCTCGCCGCACTCCGATGGGTGACAATCCATGGCCTCCCATGGGTATCGCGTTCCCCGGGCCGGTGTGGATCACTTGCTGCATTCAGCGAATGAAGAAACGACTCGCGAACTATCGACGTCAGATCATCATGGTTGGGGTCGAGACCGCGCTGCTGACTGCGAGTGCTTGCTCCAGCGGTATCACCGCATCTGCAACGAGTCCCACCAAAGCGACAACTGTCAAGCGCCGACGGCAGTACGACGGCAGTCGGCAGTTCAGCGGGTGACAATGATTCAGCGAATTCGCAACCTGTCGCGTCTGAAAATATTTCGATCGCTGGTAGCCCTTTGGTCTCGTCGTTCCCGGAACCCAAAGGCGTCGCATATACGATCAGTACCGCCGACGCCTACAGAATTATTTCTAAATACGGCGGATTCCCGACATTAATAAATTCCTCAAGGACTATCAATCGGTACTCAAGGCCACTGGCCGGTAAATGTCAGCCACATTGCTGGACATGAGGGGTATCCAACAATTGTTAAAGCAGACCAGCACTTCGCAGCCACCGCGTTAGCGACCTCGCCGCACGCTAACATCCGTTCCGTCGCCTCGCTGAGGTAAGCGATCGTGGTTCAGGCGAGATCACGATGGCCTTCTCCGCCGCCGAACCGTGCCAGCAACAGCGCTGCGATAAGTGTGAGCGCCAGCCCGCCGACTGCCAACGCCGCCGTACCTTCGGCCGGATGGTCTCCGGCCACCAGCACGCCGAGGATCGATCCCACCACGGTCTCGGTGGCGACCAGGCCGCCGGTGGCGGCCAGAACCGACGCGCGTTGAAATGCAATCGCGCCCAGCAGTAACCCCAATACGCCGGAGATTCCCATCGCCCAGGCAATCGGCTGCTGAAGCAGACTGACCGGGTCAAAGCTCGGAAGCAGGCGCGCACCCAAAGCAAGCAACCCAAAACAGCACCCTGCGAGGATGCTCAGATACAGGCCGCCGCGCGCCGAGGAGTCCATCCGGACAATGACCGCAGCGACAATGCCGATCACAAGTACCGCGGCAAGGAGTGCAAACTCGCCGGGGAGCTTTAACTGCGGACGGCCTTGTGGGCCGCTGGAGAGCCCCAACAGGACCAAGCCTGCCGCGATCCCGAGCACCGCGACTACTTCGGTACGCCGAAGCCGTACCCCCAGCACCAGCACGCCTAACAGCGCAGTTACCGCGAGGCTCGAGGCCCGGCCAGCTTGCACAACGAACAGCGGCAACGTCCGTAACGCCAGAATCGACAAACCAAAACTACTGATGATGAGGACCAGCGCGAGAAGGTACATGGGATTGCGAAGTAGCCGCACCATGAACCCGGCGGCGAGGCTGTCGGCAGGCGGTAGACGTCGGGCGGCGCCAGCTTGCAACACTGCGGCACCACCGGAGCATATTGCGGCAACCAGAACTGCGGCTAGGGCGAGGGGCACGGCATTTATCTTTTCAATTCGCTATCATTGCAGGTGGAAGATATACGCGCGCCGTACGTCTTTTGAGCTAGTCACGCCAGTTTAAAAGAATATCAACGAAGATCGGACTCATCTTTGAAACCGCTGGTACCGGCCGACGCCGAGCCAGATTTGCAGACGGTCCCTTTCACGAAGACGGTGCTGCCTCGCAGCCGTCCTCGACTCACGGTGCATCGCGTATCGCTCAGCGTGTATGCAGTCATGGCGGTTCTGCTCGGCGTCCTCGTGTCCTTCGTATCACGGTACCCATTTCATCCGCTCGTCCAACGAACCCTGAGCAACTCCGGGTGGGTGGACGGCTGGTATCACTTCGATGCGGCCTGGTATTACGGCATCTCCCAGTACGGCTACTCCTATATCCCGGGCCAGCAGTCGTCCATCGCATTCTTCCCCACCTACCCCCTGACGCTAAGCGGTTTCGGCTGGTTGTTTGGCAACCACCAAGTCACCGGTGTTTTGCTGTCGATAACCTGCGGCCTGCTGAGCGTCGTCCTCTTCTCGAGCTGGGTTCGTTCGCGGTTGACCCGCAACGCGGCAATCACCACGGTTTTGCTTCTGCTGCTCTACCCTTACGCGTTCTTCCTGTATGGCGCGATGTATGCCGACTCGATGTTCCTGCTCACCGCGATCGGCGCCTTCATGCTGCTGGAGCGGCGGCATTTCTGGTGGGCCGGACTGGTCGGTGCACTCGCCACCGCTGGCCGCTCGGTCGGGGTCGCAG
>JBDTCL010000387.1:0-3007 GCA_039923595.1 Antricoccus sp.
CGGCGTTGCGCAAAGTCAAAGAAGATGTTCGGTTTTGCACCACCTGCGGCAATGTCAGCGAGCAAGACATTTGCCGGATCTGTCGGGATCCACGTCGCAGCGACGATGTTATTTGTGTCGTCGAGGAGTCCAAAGATGTGGCAGCAATTGAACGGACACACGAATTCCGGGGTCGCTATCACGTGCTCGGCGGTGCGATTGACCCGATGAACGGGGTACGTCCGGAGCAACTTCGAATCCGCGAACTGCTCACCAGGCTTGGTGACGGCTCGGTGCTTGAAGTCATCATTGCCACCGATCCGAACCTCGAAGGCGAGGCGACGGCGACTTATCTTACGAGGATGCTGAGTACGTTCGAGCTGACGGTTTCACGGCTCGCTAGTGGCCTGCCGGTTGGCGGCGATCTGGAATTCGCAGATGAGGTCACCCTCGGCCGTGCGTTCGCCGGACGCCGCACTGTTACCGCCTAGCCCGGTTGCGCTGGCCGCTCAATCAGCCCTTGAGGTTCGCCTTGATGATGGCCGCATTCGCGAACTCATGCACCGCGTGGGTGGGCTCGATGCTGATGTCGGTGAAGCCAGCTTCACGAAGGTATTGTTCGAACTGTTCCTCGGTGAGTGCACCGGCAATACAACCGATTAATTGCTCCATGTCGGCCCGCACATCGTTAGGCATATCGGCTTGTGCAATGACGTCGCTAAAGGCGATGCGTCCTCCTGGTTTGATGACCCGGGCGGCCTCAGCGAGTACTAGCCGCTTGTCTGCGGCTAAGTTGATGACGCAGTTCGACAGCGCGACATCGACGGTGTTGTCCGGGAGCGGAATTTCTTCCAGATAACCCTTGAGGAATTCGATATTGTGCACTCCAGCCGTGAGCGCGTTCTGGCGTGCGGCGTCGAGCATTTCGTCGGTCATGTCCAGTCCGTACACCTTGCCATCTGGGCCGACCCGCCGCGCGGCGATGAGCGCATCGCCGCCTGCCCCCGAGCCTAGATCTAGGACCGTTTCGCCAGTGCTGAGATTAGCGACCTGGGTCGGCACCCCGCAGCCGAGCGAATCCGCAATACCGATGTCATCAGCATTCTCGGTGCCGAGGTATAGCGATGCACCGAATTGCTGCGGCGCACAGCAGGGAGTCACAGTCTGAGGTCCGTCGGTTGCCGCTGCGGCGTAGCGGCTACGGACGGCTTCGCGGATATTGTTGGTTTTGGTCATGTTGACTCCAATTCAGACGGGCACATTTGCGCCCAATAGATCAGCAAGCTGAGTGGCGACGTTTGAGATCGCGCGGTAATAAATCCACGTGCCCCGGCGATCGCCTTCGATGAGCCCAGCAGTGCGCAGCGATTTTAGATGGTGGCTCATGGTCGGCGCGCTGAGGTTGGCGACGCCAAGCAGTTCGCAGACACAAATTTCGTCGCTTCGAGCGATCTGTTGGTATAGCCGCAATCGAACCGGATCGCCGAGCGCCTTGAACTGGCGGGCTGCGAGTTCCTCGCTCAGCGATTGTTGATTCGACATTTATCTAATTTAACAGATATCTAATCAAAGGTCCAGTCGGCTACAGTTATTGCTATGACTCATGCGACGAGCACTCGTTCGCCGCACCCGATGCTGCACGGTCTGGTCTCGGACTACGTTGGTTATGACTTAACCGAATTGCCGCCGGGCGTGCACTATGGCCTGCCGTCTACGACGCTCACCTTGATCATCACGTTCGGGATCCCACTGCTCATGAGTGATCGAGTCAATAGTGATCTGCAGCCGTACGATGTGCTCATAGCCGGCCTGCACACCACTCCAGCGATAGTCGGTCACACCGGCGCCATGCAGGGAATCCAGCTCGATCTAACACCATTCGCGGCACGTCAGCTTTTCGCCGCACCTGCGGCTGAGGTTTCTGAGCAATCTGTGCATCTAGATCAGCTGATTGGTCCGCTCGCGGCCGAACTGCACGAAAGAGTGTCGATGTGCACGACCTGGGCTGGACGATTCACCGCGATTGACCAGGCCCTAATCGCTGCATTCGATCATTCGTACCGGCCGCAGCCGGAGATTTTCGAAGCGTGGCGACTTATCGGCCGGCGATCAATTGAGCTAGAAGTTGGTTCTCTGGCCTCGCACTTGGGCTGGAGCACCCGATACCTGAGCAGACGATTTCGCGAAGAGTTCGGGATCGGACCAAAATCCGCGCTGCGAATTGCGCGATTCAATACGGCACGGCAATTAGTGTCAGGTGGTCGTCCACTGGCCGAAGTTGCTGCATCTTGCGGCTATGCCGATCAGTCGCACCTCAATCGCGATTTCGTTCAGTTCACTGGCCACAGCCCGCACCGATGGCTGGGCGAAGACGTCATCGTTGGCAGCTAGTTCCGATTTGTCCAAGACCGCACGCCGTTGTGTGAGCGATGCTAGATATGTCAACGAAATGTCCGACGAGGAGGAACAGTGACGAACTCACCCGGGGTATGGCTATCGATGAGCTATGCCGACGCACCAGCCGCAATCTCATTCCTGAGTAAAGCATTCGGTTTTGAGGTTTCTGCGCAGTACGACAACGCTGATGATTCGAGCAAAGTCGATCACGCCGAGTTGCTGTGGCCCCTTGGCGGCGGCATTATGCTCGGCTCGGCTCGCGAGAGCAATCGCGATGTTGTTAAACAAGGCTCGTCGGCGTATGTCGTCACAGATGAACCCGATGCGCTGTATGAGCGCGCTATCGCCGCTGGCGCGGTTGAAGTCCGCGCTCTGAACGAGCAAGATTACGGCTCTCGTGAATTCGCGGTTTCTGACCCAGAGGGCAACATCTGGAGCTTCGGCACCTATCGCGGTCATCAGGCAAACTGATCGTTCACCGAGAGATCTTAGGTCTGCTCGGCGGCATGGGATGGCGCGTAAAGAGGTGACAGCTCCTCCTCGAATGTGCCGATCAGGCGGATGCGTTCTGGCGGCTGCCAGCGGATCACGAGATACCAGAGGATCCCGATCACGAGGAGTCCGAGATAGA
>JBDTCL010000388.1:0-3258 GCA_039923595.1 Antricoccus sp.
GGTCACTGAAGGCGCTTATGGTCAAAGCGATCGGGCTACCGGAGCCACATTGGATGCAGCTATCGGCCTTAGCAAATTGCCGATGGAGTGAACTATTGAGGACAACCGCTGGGCAGTGGCGATTGCACGGGCACAATCTAGGGCCGCTGGAGCAGGCGCCGGCAGACCACACTCCCAATGTCGACTCCGATGAAATCCCGCCAGCTGAACCCGTCCGCGCGAACGGCCGCTGACGTACTTCACGAGACACCGCTTCGCACGTAGGCTGAGCCGATGTCCGTCCACCGCCCACCGGCGACCGCCGTCGTCACGGATTCGACGTCGTATATTCCGGTTGATTTGATAGGCGATCTGCCGATCTCGGTGGTCCCGCTGCATGTCGTGCTCGGGGACCGAACCGGTGAAGAAGGCAGTGACATTCAACCGGCCGAGGTGGCAGATGCACTGCGGCGTCGTGGAAGCAGAGTGTCGACTTCGCGTCCCTCGCCGGAGCGCTTTATTAAGCAATACCAGCAGTTGCTGCGCAGCGGTGTCCACGAGATCGTCAGTGTGCACATCAGTAGCGAATTGAGTGGTACTTGGGACGCTGCGCGGATGGCCGCTGAGGAGTGCAACCTCGCCGCCGGTCGGAAGGCCGTGGTGGTCGTCGATTCGCGCATTGTGTGTATGGCGATGGGGTACGCGGTCTTGGCGGCTGCACGCGCCGCGGTGGCCGGCGCTGATGCGGCGCAGGTTGAAGTGGTTGCGCAACGCATGTGCGACCAGTCAGCCAATTTCTTCTATGTCGATACGCTGGAGTTTCTTCGTCGTGGCGGCCGGATCGGCGCCGCCCAGGCGCTCGTGGGTAGCGCCCTCGCAGTCAAACCACTGCTGCACTTGAGCGAAGGTCGGATCGTGCCGCTAGAAAAGGTGCGGACGGCCTCGCGTGCGATCAGTCGGTTGCGCGAACTGGCAGTCGCGCAGTCGCTGCGATACGAGGGCAATGTTGCGGTGGCGGTACAGCATCTGGCTGCCGCTGAGCGAGCCGAGAAGCTCCGCCAAGAGCTGTCGGAAAAACTGCCTAAGGTTAGTCGAATTGATGTGGCGGAAGTCGGGGCCGTCGTCGGTGCCCATGTCGGTCCGGGTCTGCTTGCAATCGCAATCAGCCCAGACCTCGACCATGGCCTATCTCAGAGTTAGATAATCACCGAACGGCTTGCGCGAGCGCAGTGATCGCTTCGGTGAAGCACTGCTCTGGAGGAGTGACTAACCCGGCACCGACCTGACCGGTACCGGCGACCGCGCCAGCCATGCCAGTATTAATTTGCGGCAAGATGCCGGTGCGCGCGACTGCGACGGCATCAATTCCACACGCGATACCCCGGAACTCAAGAATGGGAATCGTATACATCGGATGCTCGCCAAGGGTGATGTCGTACATCTTTGTCGAGGTCGTGAGCGCGAAATCTACGTCTGCGCCCACTAACCGCACAATCGCGGGCGCGGCTGCCATTGCGAAACCGCCCACGCCCAGCGTCTCGGTGATTGCCGAATCACCGATATCTGGATTGGCATCCTTCGGGCCATAACCGCCCAGGAACAAGCCCTCTGGTGTGTTTGCCGGGCCGGTAAACCATTGATCACCGGTGCCGGAGAGCTGAATACCGAAATCGGTACCATTGCGGCACATCGCGACGACGAGGCTGGATCCGGCGACGTCGCGTCCGGCATCTAGGGCAAGCTTGCAGGTAGGCATCACGAGATTCAAAAAGAAGTGATCGTTCGCGCCGACGAACCGGCAAATTTCTGCTAAATCCGGCGCCGGAATGTCCGGCGGCGACGAGCGCTGGCAGCAGATCACGCAGCAGCATCAGCGTGCCGGCCCGATTGCGGTTGTGCCCTTCATCGCCCATCTGCAACATTTGCGCCAGGATGGTGGCGCAGTCGATCGGCCCGGTGGCGCGCACCGCTTTTTGCAATGCAGGTCCGAGCACCGCCGACATCCAGCTCAATCGATCGATGACCTCAGGGCCGTAGGCGCCGTAACGCAGCACCTTGCCCAGGCCCTCGTTGAGTGAGCAGTACGCAGTGCCGCCGTGCACCGGGTCGATGAGCTTGAGCATCCACATCGACGGCGAGACCACACCAGCCATCGGACCGACGGTGCGATGGTGGTGGCATGGATCCAGGTGCGCTTCGCCCGCGGCGAGTTTTTGCTCGGCTGACTCAGGGCTGTCGGCGAGGCCTTCGAAAAGCATCGCTCCGATGAGGGCTCCTCGCATCGGACCAGACGCGCGGTCAAAGGACAGCGGTGGTCCGGCATGTAAAAACTCCCCCTTGCCCAACCCCAAAGCCTCGCTAGCGGGCACTACGTCGACCAATTGAGCACCGGCGCTCATAACGCGCTCAATGGCAGTTGCATTTGCTGTCGTACGTCGTCGATCTGCCATGATCGCGGCGATCTGAACGGCATCGGCAAATGCCGGAGGGGACCATTCGACTCGTGTGACGGGAACCGCTTGCCGTACCAGTGCCTGGGCGAAAAGATCGGCTCCCGCAGTCACGACGATTGGTGGGCTACTCAGAATCGGTAGGTTGCCCTCAGTCATCGCGATTCTCCTGTCAGAAGCTCCACTGCGCGCAGGGTTGCCTGAGCGTTGGAAAGGTAAACCTCGGCACCGGCGTTGGCGAGGCGATCGGCCGTTGCATGCCAACCCTGCTGGTCAGAATCAGTCCCAATCAGCGAGATAATTACCGGTTTATGAATGCTTTGAATCACCGGCGCCAGTGCGGCGGCTGGATCTGGATCAGCTACATATCCCAAAACAACGTCGAGCAGAATCACACCGCAAGTTTCGTCGAGCGCCTCGGCGGCGAGTCGTTCAAGACGCAAAGTGGGATCGATCATGGGATGGGCGCGCCCACGGGTGAGATCGTCGTCGCCGAAGTCGATGACAATATGGCCGGCATTCTTATGGTCGGCATTTAGCGCCAGGTCAGGGGAGAGTGGAATATTCGAGTGGATCCCACCGAGGGTGCTCGCAGCAGTCACCATCGCTTCATCGGCGAGGGTGCCACCGCTGAACAACCCACGAAGTGACCCTGATACCGGCGCCTGGTCGTGGACACCGGCAGACACCCATTGCGGTACTGCATCGCCGCGGGCTGTCACGAAGGATTCGACGGCCTCGGTCATGGTGGGCTTGCCGTCGCCGAGAACGCAGAAGGTCACCGACTTTCTGGTGCGGCTAGTGACGTCGTCGGCCGCGTCGCTGAGCA
>JBDTCL010000389.1:0-4657 GCA_039923595.1 Antricoccus sp.
TACCGGCAATCTAGTGACTTAGGCCTCTTTTCGCTATAACCTGCGCCCGCGGGTTGCCGGAAATCATGATGCACCAGAATCGTATGCACAATATGGGTATCTACCAAGGAGTCAATGTGGCTGACAAACTCACGCGTTTTCAAGGCAAGGCAGCATTAGTGACCGGCGGCAGCCGCGGCATCGGATACGGGATCGCCGAGCGGATCTTGCAAGAAGGCGGTTCGGTGGTGATTACCGGACGCAAACAGGAAGGCCTCGATGAGGCGGCAAAATCTCTGGACGCTGGCGACCGGCTGCTGACCCTGGCCGGGAACGCTGCAGATGAAACCCATCGCGCTGAGGCCGTCCAGTTGTGCATTGATCGGTTTGGCAGTCTCGATCACGTCGTCGGCAATGTCGGTATCAATCCGTTCTATGGTTCCACCCTCGATATCCCACTCGACACTGCCCGCAAGATCCTCGATACCAACGTCATTTCGACACTGGGGCTCTGCCAGCAAGCTTGGCATTCGTGGTGGCAGGACAATGGCGGCTCGATGGTCATCATTGCCTCGGTCGCTGGGCTGCGCTCAGCAGGCCCCATCGGTATTTACGGCACTTCCAAGGCCGCGCTATTGCAGCTCACTCAGCAACTATCAATTGACATGGCACCCAAAGTTCGGGTGAACGCAATCTCCCCCGCGGTGGTCAAGACACGATTCGCCGCCGCGCTTTATGAAAAAGACGAAGAAGGCGTTGCTGCGACCTATCCCATGAAACGCCTCGGAACGCCGCAAGATATTGGCGCCGCCGCCGCGTATTTCCTGTCCGACGATTCCGGCTGGGTAACTGGCCAGAATTTGGTCGCTGATGGCGGAAAACTGCACAGTCAGTAAGAGCGACAATCTCGTTTGGGCGCTGCGCTGGCCGAGTCGGCGAGCGTAGCGCTTTAATAAATGCGACGCCTTAGACCGCCGATACGCGAGACTGAATGCAGCAGGACGGGTCCGACAACGATGAGCGATACGAGCGTGCTGCCCCTTCAACGCAGCGCTAAGTGCCCACCGCAGCGAACCCTCGTCGATATCATCCTTGCCACCGCCAGTCGTTATCCGAATAAGCCAGCACTTGACGACGGTACAAAGACGCTGACCTATGCCGAACTTGTTGAGCGAGCCGGGCAGGTTGCTGCTGGGCTGCGGGCCTCTGGCGTGCAGGCCGGTGATCGTGTCGGTATCAACGTTAGCTCTGGTACATCCCAGCTATATGTTGCTATTTTGGGAACACTTCTCGCCGGCGCCGCTTATGTCCCTGTTGATGCTGATGACCCACCTGAGCGGGCACAGCTGGTGTTCAGTCAGGCCGAAACCGTCACCGTCATCTCGAGCGTGCAGCAGGTGGATCACCTCGCCGCCTGCACCGATCAGCGGCCGCCCGCGCCGACTCCCGACCAAGACTGCTGGATAATTTTCACCTCTGGCTCCACGGGTCTGCCGAAAGGTGTCGCAGTCACCCATCGCAGCGCCGCGGCATTTGTCGATGCTGAGGCACGCTGGTTTGTGCAAGCTGAGCCGATCAACCCAACCGATCGCGTACTCGCTGGGCTATCGATTGCCTTCGATGCCTCTTGCGAGGAGATGTGGCTCGCCTGGCGTCATGGAGCCTGCCTCGTACCTGCACCGCGATCACTGGTGCGGACCGGGATGGACCTCGGCCCATGGCTGGTTGCCCGCCGCATCACGATCGTCTCGACCGTGCCGACGCTGGCCGCGCTCTGGCCGGTGGGAAGTCTCGATGAGGTGCGGTTGCTCATCTTCGGTGGCGAGGCGTGCCCACCAGAGCTCGCAGCCGGATTGGTGAGCGCTGATCGAGAAGTGTGGAACACCTACGGACCGACCGAAGCCACCGTCGTCGCATGTGGCGCCCAGCTCTGCGGCGAGAGGCCAATTCGGATCGGCTTTCCGCTCGATGGCTGGGATCTGGCCGTGGTCGATCCACTCAGCACTGAACCTGTCGCCGAGGGTGAAATCGGCGAATTGATCATCGGCGGAGTGGGTCTGGCGCGGTATCTTGATCCGGTCAAGGATGCTGAAAAATTTTGCGCCATGCCGTCGCTCGGCTGGGATCGGGCATATCGCAGCGGGGACCTGGTCAAGAACGACAGCGAAGGATTGATCTTTATCGGCCGCGCCGACGAGCAAATCAAACTTGGCGGCCGTCGCATCGAACTCGGCGAAGTAGATGCAGCGTTACAGGCCCTGCCCGGCGTCGCTGGCGGCGCCGCAGCCGTCCGTTCGACTCCAGGAGGCGCCCAGATCCTCGTCGGTTACGTCGTTGTCTCTGCTGGCGTGTTTTTTGATTCCGAAGCAGCGCGCAAGCGATTGCAGGGCGCGCTCCCCGCCGCTCTCGTGCCGCTGATCGCACCTATTGCGCAGCTGCCCACCCGCACCTCCGGCAAAGTTGATCGTGCGGCACTTCCTTGGCCGTTGACGAGCGAGGTTTCGACCGACCAGTCGAGCTCGTTGACCGGAACCGCAGGCTGGATCGCTCAGGCATACGGACAAATACTCGCGCAAGTGCCGTCGCGCCTTAGCGCGGACTTCTTTGCCATCGGTGGCGGCAGCCTCACCGCCGCTCAACTCGTCTCAAAGCTGCGGGAACGCTATCCAGAGGTGACGGTGGCCGACCTCTATGCTCATCCCACCATCGGCTCCATGACCGAGTTCCTCGAATCAAAATTTCGTACCTTGCAGCCAGCTCGAGTACGCGGCGCCGTAGCTCCGACTCGGCGACGCACTCAGTCATTGCAAGTGGCGCTCAGTGTCCTCATCGCCACTATTACCGGCGCCCGCTGGGTGGTGATGATGCTGCTCATCGCCAACATCGTCGGTCCGTTGGGTGGCTATGTTGATCAGGTCGCGTCCTGGTGGCTGGTCGGGATAGGCACCGCCTTGCTGCTGACGCCGTTCGGGCGAATGGCTATTGCCGTAGCCGGAACCAGGTTGCTGTTGGGGAATCTCGCTCCCGGCAGCTATCCGCGTGGTGGCCGAATACATGTGCGGCTCTGGGCCGCTGAGCGTCTCAATGCTGCAGTAGGAGCAGCGAGTCTGGCAGGTGCACCGTGGATGCCCTTTTATGCGCGCGCACTCGGTTGCACGATCGGCAAAGACATCGACCTGCATTCGTTGCCGCCAGTAACCGGCATGCTGCGGCTTGGGCGTGGCTGCTCGATCGAGCCAGAGGTCGACCTGAGCGGCTACTGGATTGATGGCGATGTGGTGCATATCGGCATTATTACGATCGCTGACGGGGCCTCGATCGGGGCGCGCAGTGTGCTCGGTCCCAACTGCACGATTGGCGAAGACTCCGACATCGCCCCTGGATCAGCAGTATTCGACGAGGTGCCCGCCGGCGAATATTGGATCGGCTCCCCGGCTCGCCGGATGGGCCGGGTCGATCACCCTTGGCCTCAGCACGCACCACCGCGCGGTACCGCATGGGCATGCGTGTACGGAATCTCCTCGATCATCATGGCGCTTGTACCAGTGATCGCCGCCATCATCGGTCTATGGGTTTTGCTGCTGATGAGCGCAAATACCACAACCTGGCTGGCCACCGTTGGCGCGACGATGGCGGCAGTCCCTCTGGCTGCCCTCGCTGCATTCGGCAGCCTGATGGTCCTGACCGTCATTCTCGTTCGGTTGCTTGGTCTGGCTCTACGCGAAGGAGCCTTCCCCGTGCGAAGCCGGATCGGTTGGCAAGTCTGGTCGACCGAACGCCTCTTAGATAGCGCGCGCACATTGCTCTTCCCCCTCTATGCAAGTTTGTTCACCCCGGTTTGGTTGCGACTTCTAGGTGCACGGGTCGGCAAGAACGTTGAGGCATCGACGGTGTTACTGGTTCCCAAAATGACTGAGGTACGCGATGGCGCCTTCCTTGCCGACGACACCATGGTGGCGCCCTATGAGCTCGGCGGGGGCTGGCTGCGCATCGAACGCGCTCGGATCGGCAAGCGAGCGTTCCTGGGTAACTCAGCGATCGCAAGCTCTGGGCGTCGAGTGCCTAAGGACGGTTTGGTTGCTGTTCTCAGCGCCGCCCCGCCTAAATCCAAAGCAGGCACATCCTGGCTCGGCAGTCCGCCAGTGAAACTTCGGCGAACCGCCCAAGATGTCGATGCTTCCCGCACCCATCAGCCATCGACAGCGCTGAAGCTCAAGCGCGGTCTCGTCGAAATCCTGCGGATAATCCCGCTGATCGTGACGACCGCCATCGCTCTCGGCGTCTTGTTGAGCTTGCAGCTGCTGTGGGTGACCTGGGGTGCGTTCGCTGCGTTCGGACTCTCAGGAGTGGTC
This sequence comes from Antricoccus sp., assembly GCA_039923595.1. Classification (GTDB taxonomy): domain Bacteria; phylum Actinomycetota; class Actinomycetes; order Mycobacteriales; family Antricoccaceae; genus Antricoccus. Next base: position 4,332 of record JBDTCL010000389.1, read on the forward strand.
CTAGCTGCTGCTGGCCTATTCGCTGCGTCAGTCACCACTGCTGCGAAGTGGCTGGTTGTCGGCCGGATCGGCCAACAGGACCAGCCACTGTGGAGCGCGTTCGTCTGGAAAAACGAAGTGGTCGATACCTTTGTCGAGCTTGTGGCGGCGCCATGGTTTGCCGAGCCCGCCAGCGGAACGCCGCTACTGAATGCTTGGTTGCGTAGCATCGGTGCGACCATCGGCCGCGGAGTGTGGTGCGAAAGTTACTGGCTTCCTGAGGCAGATCTGGTGACACTTGACGACGGCGCGACGGTGAACCGTGGCTGCGTTGTCCAAACTCATCT
>JBDTCL010000390.1:0-9109 GCA_039923595.1 Antricoccus sp.
CACCACTGGGGATCTTCGAGCGCAGCCGTACCGATATTCACTCGAGTGCAGCCGGTGTCGAGCGCCGCGCGCAGCGATTCATCATCCCGAATTCCGCCTGATAGCTCAACCCGGATATCCAGCTTCGAGATGACGTCATTAATGAGCTCGCGGTTAGATCCGCGGCCAAATGCCGCGTCAAGGTCTACCAGATGAAGCCACTGCGCGCCGTCGTCTTGCCACCGCTTGGCGGCGGCCAGCGGATCGCCATATGTTTTCCCCGAACCGGCCGCGCCACGGACCAGCTGAACGGCACGACCGCCGACGATGTCGACGGCTGGTAAAAGTTCGAGGGCTCTCACCGAAGCGTTTGATATCTCGTTTGACATCTAAATCGTCCCTATCCAATTAGCCAACAGTGCGGCGCCGGCGTCGGCAGATTTCTCCGGATGAAACTGTACGACGCTCAGCGATCCGTACTCGGCTGATGCGATGAAATCGCCACCGTAATGGCACGTCGCGACCAGCGCGCCTTCGGTCGCGCGGCGCGCGGCAAAAGAATGCACAAAATAGAACCGCTCGTCCGGGTCAATTCCCTTATATAGGGCAGATCCAGACGGTGCTCGTACCGTGTTCCAGCCCATATGTGGCAAAATCTTTGCCTCTAATGAGGTCACCTCACCAGCAATCAGGCCTAATCCTGCGGTGCGTTGTCCGTGCTCATCACCGCCGTCAAACATGACCTGCGCGCCGACGCATATTCCTAGTATGGGTCGCCCGTTGGCATAACACTGCGCAATAAGATCAGCGCCACCAGATTCATGCAGACCGCGCATGCAGGCGGCGAACGCGCCGACACCCGGGACGACCAAACCAGCTGATCGCGCAGCAATAACCGGATCGCTCGTCACCGTGACGGCGGCGCCAGCGCGCTCTAAGGCACGCTGCGCTGAGCGAATATTGCCGAATCCATAGTCAAAGATCGCCACTGACGTTTTAGTCAACCTCGGGCGCCTAACCCTTGAATTGCCACAGGATGCCACCGGCGGCGGCGACTGCGCCAAGGAGTCCGAGAATAATCGCTAGCGGTAGTCGTTCGTTTTGCTTGGCGGCGAGGCCGCCGCCTATCAGTAGCCCACCCAGGGCCATCAAGCCGATAGCATAGAAGGCTTGCGAGGACCCCGAACTCGCCGCCAGAACCACCGATATGGGGCCACTCACAGCAGACCCTTGGTACTCGGAATCGAATCCTGGCGTGGATCGTCCTCGATCGCAGTACGCAATGCTCGCGCAAATGCTTTGAATTGCGCCTCCACGATATGGTGCGGATCGCGGCCTGCGAGGACTCGGACGTGCAGGGCAATTTTGGCATGAAAGGCTACTGACTCCAGTACATGCCGCGTCATGGACCCCATATACAACGGCGTAGTTCCACCGATCGCAACATATTCCTGGCCGGCTGGCTCACCGGAATGAACACAGTATGGACGACCCGAAGCATCTACTACGCATTGCACCAGTGCCTCGTCAAGCGGCACGAGCGCATCACCGAATCGGCGAATCCCCCGCTTATCCCCTAGCGCCTGCGCCAGTGCGTCGCCCAAGCAAATAGCGGTGTCCTCGATGCTGTGGTGAGCATCAATATGCAGGTCACCGGTCGTCTTCACGACAAGGTCAATCATCGAATGCTTCGACCATGCCGTCAGCATGTGGTCATAAAATCCAACGCCGGTCTGAACGTCGCTAGCGCCGGTACCGTCCAAATCGACTTCGATCAGCACCGCGCTTTCACTCGTCGTGCGTTCGATGCGAGCGGTGCGGCTAATCATGCTGGCTCCTCGTCGACGAAATCCGGTCCTAAGCCCGATGCAATGCCCTTGGTTTGTTCGATGACGTCTACGGCTTCGCCCAAATGCTGGGCGAGCGCGCGCAAGAACGCCGTGGTCTCTGCCTCGGTTCCGGCGCTCACTCGCAGGTGGTGTGAGATCGCGACGTCGCGAACTAGTATCCCGTCAGCGAGTAACGCTCGCCACGTCGCGGGTGCATCCGGTAGGCCACCGAATAGTACAAAGTTTGCATCACTGGGGATCGGATCGAGTCCGAACTCTGTCAACGAAACCGCGATCCGGTCGCGTTGCCCACACAACGCTTGGACCGTTTTGAGCAGCACATCGCTCTGTGCGAGTGCTGCGATCGCTGCCGCCTGGGTCAAGCTGGACAAGTGATACGGCAATCGGACCAAGCGCAGCATGTCGGTAATGGCCGGGTCGGCCGCGAGATAACCAAGTCGTACTCCGGCAAAGGCGAAGGCCTTGCTCATCGTGCGGCTGACGATCAATCTGGGATGCTCCTCGAGGAGCAGGAGTGCGCTGGCCGTGCCGCTGCGCGCGAACTCAAAGTAGGCCTCGTCGACCACCACTATTCCGCGGGCGGCCTGTAGGACCTCGGTGATAACTTCTGGGCCCAGAGCGGTACCGGTCGGGTTGTTCGGCGAGCACAAAAAAACGATATCCGGATCGTGCTCGCGCACCTGCTCACGCGCGCTCCGAGCGGTCAGATCAAAGTTTCGGTCCCGACGCGCATTCACCCAGTTGGTGCCTGTCGCGGTCGAGATGAGTTCGTGCATGGAATACGACGGTACGAAACCGAGCGCTCGCCTGCCGTGCCCGCCAAAAGCCTGCAGGATGTGCTGGATGACCTCGTTGGAGCCGTTCGCTGCCCAGATCTGCTCTGGTGTGATCGCAGCCCCGCAACTTGAGCGCAGATAGCTTGCTAGGGAAGCCCGCAGCGTGCTGAATTCTCGATCTGGGTAGCGGTTCAGATCAGCGACCTGCTCGTGCAATGCGGCACTTATCTTTGCAGCTACCTTTTCCGGAATCTCGTACGCATTCTCGTTGGTATTTAGCCGAATCGGGACATCGATCTGAGGAGCCCCATATGGACGAAGCGAACGGAGCTCCGGACGCAGCAATTCTCGCAAACCCTCGCTAGCGATGTCTTTCATCGATCAGCAAATCGCAATCGGACGGCTGCTCCGTGCGCGGGCAGATCCTCCGCATCAGCGAGCACCTCGACGTGGGTCGCTACCTCGCGCAGCGCGGCCTGGTCATAAGTGACTACGTGAATGCCCTTGAGGAACGATTGCACCGAAAGCCCGGAGGAATGACGCGCGCAACCACCGGTAGGCAATACGTGGTTGGATCCCGCGCAATAATCCCCAAGGGAGACTGGCGACCACGCTCCGACGAAGACACAGCCAGCATTCCGCACGCGCGCGGCCATCTCTGGTGCATCAGTCGTCTGAATCTCGAGGTGCTCCGCACCGTAAGCATCGACGACGGCAAGGCCTTGTTCAAGATCATCAACGATGATCACGCCAGACTGCTCGCCGCGCAACGCCGTGGTGATGCGGTCGGTATGTTTCGTTGCGATGACCTGAATGGCGAGCTGTTGCTCGACTTCGCTAATCAGTTGCTCGCTCGTGGTGACGAGGACTGATGCTGCCATGGGGTCATGCTCAGCCTGAGAAATCAAATCAGCAGCGACGTGCACCGAATCAGCGCTCTGATCCGCGAGGATCGCGATCTCAGTCGGTCCTGCCTCTGAATCGATCCCGATCAGACCCTGTAGCCGCCGCTTCGCAGCAGTGACATAGATATTCCCCGGGCCGGTCACCATGTCGACCGGCTCGTTCTGCTGCGTACCGTAGGCGAACATCGCGATTGCCTGCGCGCCGCCCACCGCATAGACCTCATCCACTCCGAGCAATGCGCAGGCGGCCAAAATCACCGGGTGCGGCAGTCCACCAAAGTCACGTTGTGGCGGCGAGCTGACACAGATCGAACCGACACCGGCAATCTGCGCCGGAACCACGTTCATCACCACGCTCGATGGGTACACCGCGAGTCCACCAGGCACATAGAGCCCGACCCGCGAAACCGGAACCCATCGCTCGCTGACCGTGCCGCCAGGCGCAACTTGGGTCGTGGTGTCCAGTCGTCGTTGATCAGCATGCACCCGGCGGGCCCGAGCGATCGACTCCTCGAGTGCCGCTCGTACCTGAGGGTCCAGGTCGGTCAATGCGGTAGCCAGCGCGCCCTGCGGGACGGCGAGTTGGCTTAATCGGACACCGTCGAGACGCTCGGTAATCTCCTGGACTGCTTGGACTCCCCGTTGATGCACATCACGCAGGATCGGCGTTACTACGTCGAGGGCCCGATTAACATCAACATCTGCGCGCGGCATTACCGAGCGCAATTGCGCGCTGCTCAGGTGTTGGCCGCGTAGATCGATCCGGCGCATGAAGGGTGACGTGCTCATCAGCACAGGGTACGACGCGCACCCGAGGCGATCGGCGGCAGACCTTCGCTGATTCTTCTATTCTCAAAGGATGCCTTCCCTTCAACACCCGGTCATCGGGGTGGACGATATCGAGCGCGCGAGCACGTTCTGGCGTTCGTTGCCGGACTACGTCAGTGATCTGGCTTACGCCTCGCCGCGATGGCGGACGCTGCGCTCGGCGACTGGGGTCGGCTCGCCGCTTGCATTGATGAATTCAGTCACCCCGCCGAGGACTCAGCCGCGTCACCATCTCGATCTTGCTGTGCACGGCGGGCCGGAGCAGTCCGCGGCCGAAGCCCTCGTGGTGGAGTTGGGTGGTTCCCGGGTGGACTGGCAGGACTTTCCCGATGATCCGGACTTCATTGTGGTTGCTGATTCCGAGGGCAACCGATTTTGCCTGGTCGACATCGACCACGTCGATCGACGCGTCCAGTCGCCAGGTGGGCGAGAGGCGGTCGCCCTGCCTGATCCGGGCCAGAAAGCCGGATTGCCCATCGGTTCCCCGGACCCGGGCTATTACACCGACGACGGCACCCCCACCTTCGATGCCGTTCGCGATCGTATCCAGCAGCAGATCGGCCGCGTGAGCGGGAATGCCGTACTCGATATTGAATCCGAGCGCGCGGTTACCGAGCAGACCGACCGAGATCGTCTTGAGCAGGCGGGCCGGGAGCGGCTCGAACAGCTCCGTCGTTCACTACAAGAGCCGAGTTGATTGATGACATCACAGATACCGCTGTTCCCGCTAGAGACCGTGCTCCTGCCGGAAATGGTGCTGCCTATGCGCATCTTTGAACCGAGATATGTCGCGATGTTGCGCGACCTTCAAGCTGAACGCCGAATTCAAGGTGGCGACGGTCCGCTGGAGTTTGGAATCATCGCTCTGCGGTCGGGCTTCAGCCGCGCCGATGATTGGCCGCGCGCCGAAGCGGGGCTACCGGATGTGTATCCGATCGGGTGCATGGCCCAAATTCACCAGTTGAAGAAGGTTGAAGATCTTTATCAGATGAAGGTCAGCGGTGGCCGGCGGTTTGAAGTGCGCAGTTTTCATACCGACAAAACCTATTTGCGTGCTGAGGTAAACGACCTAGTCGATACAGCGGATCCCGATCCAGAGGGCACCGACCGGGCCGCCACCGACAGCCTGCGGCTATTTCGGGAGTACACCAAGCAAGTTCAAACCCACCTCGGCGCCCAGATCAGTATCGAAGCTGAAACTATCCCGAGTGACCCGAAGGATCTGTCGTGGTTGATCGCTGCGGCGATCAGACTTCCGAGGAGCGAGCGTCAAGCCCTGCTGTCGACTCACTCTGATGCGGATCGATTAGCGCTGCAGGTGGCCCTGCTGCGCCGTGAAGTGGCATGCCTTCAGGTATGGCCGAGCCTGCAGGTCGGTGCGGAGCACTTCGCGGCCCCATCGCGTAATTAGCGTAATTAGATCGTTCGGAGCGACGCCGCAGATCATCATCACCGCTAAAAATACTCAAGATCAGGTAGAGCGCGACCACGACAATAATCGGCATCAGCAGCACAGCGAACATATGTAACCGCTGGTCGATGTCGAAAAATACACCTTTGGTCTGCAACTGATATCGAGTTGGCTTAGGCGTCACGATTGAGCCGGTCCCCCACGCCACCAGCCCCATCATGAACACTCCGAAGGCGAGCGTGACCAGACTCAGCAAACCACGTCGTGGACCGCGCAGCCAGAGTGCCACAAAGGTGACTATCGCGGCTGCAAGCAACATCATCAGCAGAACCGCATCACCACCCACCCGCGCTTCGGCGTTGGGATTAGTGATCAGATAACCACCGGTCACGGTCTGATAATGATCGCGCGGAGCCCACAACCCCCAGATAACTCCGACAATTACCCCAAATCCGACGAGCGCTGCCACCACCAAAGCGAGCTTTTTGCCATCTCGACTGGCATCTCGCCGCAGATCGGCAGAAACGCGACGCAGGTAACTAGTGGACTGAGTCGGTGGCAGCACTGTCATGATGGGCCGATTGTATCGACTTTGGTCGTTACGATGATCCGTTCACCGACCACCACTGCCACAATTGCCCGCCACGATCCAGGTTCTGCGATCGGATCAACCGGCAAAAGTACACAAGCTGCTGGCTCCCCCACAACGATCCGGCCACTGACCCCACGCATTCCGGCGGCCGCAGCGGCGCCCTCGGTGGCGGCGCGCAGCGCCCCCCAACGGCCAAGTCCGGCCTGCGCCAATCGATCGAGCTCACGCGGATCAACGCCCGGCTTGGTGCCCACGTTGCCGATATCCGTGCCATACATCAACGGCACGCCTGCCTCAACCATCGCCGTAGCATTTTGCAGAGCGGGCCTGCCGATCCCATCGGAGAAGAAGGTCTGAAGCGTGGAGGAAACTCGGATACCGGCTTCGGCGATGGCCTCAATCTGCGCAGCGGTAAGGGCCTCGGTCGGAACATGGGCTAGCTCGTCGACACCGCAGCGCAAGGCGCGATCAACCATGTGGCTGGTGAGGGCGTGCGCGACCACTGCAACCCCACGCTCATGCGCGGCCCGCACAATCGCTTGCGCCACCGGTGGTGCGAGCGTCGGCCACCCCGGCCCAGTCTCAAGCGCGATCTTGATCACATCTGCGCCGTCGGCGACCAAATCGGCCACCATTACCGCTGCGTGTGCCACATCAAAAATCGGCTGGCCATATCCGTCAGCGCCCCAGCTGCGAGTCGGATAGCCGCCAGCGACGGTCAAAATCGGCCCACATACGCCGAGCGCCATCCCGCTTCGTCGGGCGAATGTTCGCCACTGTTTCGAAAAGCCAGGGGGCGCGCCAAGATCACGCACACCGACGACGCCTGCGGCGAGTTGTTCGCTGGGATGGGCAAATGACAGATGCACATGGGAATCAACGATGCCCGGTCCGATCCATGCGCCAACTTGACCCATCACCGGCACGGCAGGCGGCAGCGCCTCGGTCACCGGCGCAATCTTCTGAACCGTGCCCGTGGCATCGATCAGCACGAACCCATCGAACGGTGCGGCGTCGCCGCCAGTCCACACAGTGCCGCGCAACGCAAGTCCCCGCTGACCCTTCGCGGCGATCGACGTACTCACCACACCATCGGGCATCGGCAACCGGTTACGCAGCAGTCGGCTCACACCAATCGGCATCCGCGGTGCGATCTTCACCTGCGCTGTCCTGATCCAATGCCGCTATTGAACAAAGCCATCAGTACCCAGCAGCGCCTTGATATCGCCAACCAATGCAGGTGAGCGACTGACCCGCAGTCGGTCTTCAAGGCGCACCGAGCTAACCCGCTCCCCATTGAGCACCCGCAAGTGGACGTCGACCATTCCCGGGTGCGTGCCGAGTACCTGCTTCAATCGCTCGACAATCGCTGTGGTGCAACGCAGCGCTTGAATCTGCAACACGACCGGGCCGCTGTCATCCTTGGACAGGTCCGGAACCGCTAGGTCCTGTACGCGAATGCTGAACTCATCTTCGGAGACCGAAACCCGGCCGCTGACCACCACGATCTGATCGTTCTGCACTAAATGACCGGTGGTTTCGAAGGTGCGGGCGAAAATAAGCAAGTCGATATTTCCCTCAAGATCCTCCAGCACCGCCTTGGCCCAAAATTGACCGTTTTTGTTCATCCTGCGCTCGACATTAGTCAGAATGCCGGCGATGGTGACGACCTGACCATCCTCCACGGCATCGGGTTCTTTGAGCGCCATAATGGCCGTATCAGCCGCGGAGGCCAGCACATGCTCGAGCCCCTGCAACGGATGATCGGAAACATACAAACCGAGCATGTCACGCTCGAAAGCCAACTTGTCTCTTTTGGGCCACTCGCCGGCCGGAATCGCGATTTCGAAATTGGCGACTCCGAGCGATGGGTCGTCATCACCCAACTGTCCGAACAGATCGAACTGACCGACCGCTTCTTGCTTCTTCACATCAGCAACAGCGTCAATGGCCTCGACATGAATGGCCATCAGACCCTTGCGCGGATGCAGCAGCGAGTCGAACGCGCCAGCTTTAATCAACGACTCAACGGTGTTCTTTTTGCAGGCCGAATGGTCCACCTTGCGCAAGAAATCGTGAAAGGACGTGAACGGCTCCTTATCGACGCGCGCTTGTACGATCGCGCCGACGACGTTGGTGCCCACTCCTCGGACCGCTGCCATCCCAAACCGAATATCGCCATCAACCGGGGTGAACCGGGCGTTTGACTCATTTACATCCGGTGGTAACACTCGGATGCCCATCCGTCGGCATTCGGCAAGATAGATTGCCATCTTGTCTTTGTTCTCAGCAACGCTAGTCAGCAACGCGGCCATGAACTCCGCCGGATAGTGAACTTTCAGATAGGCCGTCCAATAGGACAACACCCCGTAAGCCGCGGAGTGAGCCTTGTTGAAGGCGTAGTCGGAAAAGGGCACGAGGATATCCCAGAGCGTTTTAATCGCCGCGTCAGAATAGCCATTTGCCTTCATTCCATCACGGAACGGGACATACTCCTTGTCGAGCACTTCTTTTTTCTTCTTACCCATTGCGCGGCGCAGTAAGTCAGCCTGACCTAAGGTGTAGCCGGCAAGCTTTTGCGCGATGGCCATTACTTGCTCTTGATAAATGATCAGACCGTAGGAATCAGCCAACAGGTCTTCAAGCGCCTCAGCAAGTTCCGGATGAATCGGCGTTACCGCCTTGCGTCCAGTTTTGCGATCGGCATATTCATTGTGCGAATTGGCACCCATCGGACCGGGCCGGTAAAGGGCGATAAGTGCCGAAAT
>JBDTCL010000391.1:0-3219 GCA_039923595.1 Antricoccus sp.
AGATACGCGCGGCAGCGGCAGATTATTGGCCGCACATTCACGCTGCACAATCGTGCGTAGTGCCTCGGCGACATCGGCGGGTGTTGGCGGATCGTCGGACTCGACATAGGCGATACCCAAGCCGCCACCCAAATCTAGCTCGGCAGAAACAACGCCGTATTGATCTCTGATCGCCGCGGCGAGTTCGACGACGCGGCGAGCAGCAACCTCGAATCCCGACATATCAAAGATCTGCGAGCCGATATGGCTATGCAAGCCACGAAACTCCAACGATTCGCTCGTGATGACGCGCCGAACGGCCTCTTGAGCGTCGCCGGAACCCAGCGAGAAACCAAATTTTTGGTCCTCATGAGCAGTCGCGATAAATTCATGGGTGTGCGCCTCAACGCCGACGGTAATTCGAAGCAGCACGGGCTGGATCACACCTGCCGCAGCGGCGATCGTCGTCAGGCGGCCAATCTCGTCGTGAGAATCAACTACAACGTGCCCTACGCCAGCGCGCACTGCCGCTTCTAGTTCCGCAACGGATTTATTATTGCCATGCAGTGCGATACGTTCAGCCGGGAAACCCGCCCGAAGCGCCAGCGCAAGTTCGCCGCCGGAGCAGACATCGAGCCCGAGACCGTCCTCGTTTAGCCAGCGCACTATCTCGCCGCAGAGAAAGGACTTTCCTGCGTAATAGACATCCATCCCCTCGAAGGCGCTTTGATAGCCGCGGGTCCGACTGCGGAAGTCTTCCTCGGCGAGGGCGAATAGCGGTGTTTGGTATTCGCGAGCGAGCTCGGTCACCGGCACCCCTGCGACCGTGAGCACCCCGTCAGTGCGACCGGTGCCATGCGGCCACACGTGGGACGCGATGGCATTCACGTCTGGCGGTGGTGCACCGATTCCGTCGGGGACGGCCAGCCCACCGTGCAGCGGACCCGCAGGATGCGCTCTCACATCTGCTCCGGTGCGCTGACGCCGAGCAGCCGCAGCGCGTTTGCTAGCACCACTCGAGTAGCTTCACAAAGCCATAGTCTCGACACAGTCAATTCAGTCGCCGGGTCCTCGCCCATCGGCAACACCCGGCAGACGTCATAAAACTTGTGGTACGCCGAGGCGAGGGATTCGGCATAACGGGCAATCCGATGAATTTCACGAAGTTCCGCCGCAGAGGAAACAACGCGGGGGAATTCACCCAGCACTCCAAGCAGTCCAACTTCGCGTTCGTGGGTTAGCAACGATCGGTCGTAGTCGGTTCCGCGGCTGATTCCAAGATCAGCGGCGTGGCGTGCCAGCGAAGCTAGCCGAGCGTGGGCGTATTGCACATAAAAGACCGGATTGTCACTCGTCTTACGCGACCACACGTCAAGATCGATCTCAAGCCGGGAATCCATGCTCGACCGGGCTAAGGCGTAGCGCGCTGCATCAGCACCGACTGCTTCGACGAGATCGTCTAGGGTCACGAAATCGCCCGCCCGCTTGGACATTTTGACCAGTTCGGCGCCACGCATCAGCGTGACCATCTGGCCAATCAGAATCTCTAGTGTTTGATCTGGATCATCTCCGGTGCACGCGACCATCGCTTGCATACGGCCGATGTAACCATGGTGATCGGCGCCGAGGATGATCACCACCTTGTCGAATCCCCGCTCGCGTTTGTTTAAGTAGTAGGCGACATCTGCAGCGAAGTACGTCGGTTCGCCGCCGCCACGAACGAGGACCCGGTCCTTGTCATCACCAAACTCGGTCGTCTTTAACCACGAGGCGTCATCCTTGTCGTATACATAACCTTTACTGCGCAATTGTTTGATTGAACCTGCGACGCTGCCACTAGTATGCAAATCCCGCTCGCTGAAGTACACGTCGAAAATCACCCCGAAATCAGCAAGACTTTGGCGCACCATCGCCCACATCTTCTCTATCCCGCGTACCCGAAACTCTTCTTGTGCCGCTTCGGTTGACTGCACGAGGATCTGAGGAGAATCCGCGACGATCGCTTCAGCGACCTCGGCGACATACGCGCCGTGGTAGCCGTCGTCCGCAACCGGCTTGCCAGCGGCCAGAGCGAGTAGCGAGGCCGAGAAGCGATCGATCTGCGACCCCGCATCGTTGAAGTAGTACTCCGTACTCACGGTTGCGCCGCTTGCTCGCATTGTGCGGGCAAGGGCGTCGCCCACCGCCGCCCATCTCGCCGAAGCGAGCGTAACCGGTCCGGTTGGGTTGGCTGAGACAAACTCCAGGTTGACCGTGCTCCCCAACATCGATTCGTTAGTGCCAAATTTGTCGGCAGCAGCGATCACGTTACCGGCAAGCGCGCCCATCGAGGCTGCCTCCAGGGTGATATTGAGAAATCCCGGGCCCGCTATGTCGACAGCGCGTACCTGTGGTTCGGTTTGAAGTTCGTCGGCGATCAGCTGCGCGAGTTCACGTGGCGCCATCCCTGCGCTCTTGGCCAGGCGCATCGCAATATTGGTGGCGTAATCGCCAAGACCGCTCTGGCGTGGCCGCTCCACCGATATTTCGTCAGGGACATTCGTGACGACAGCACCGCGTTCGACGAGTCGATTGAGCGCAGAGCTAAGTAGGGACGAGAGTTCGCTTGGAGTCACCAACCAATTCTATGAGACCGGCAACCGAATTGTTCATTGCCCCGCAACTGGCCGTGCTCGACCCTGCTAGGCTAATCCGGCCTCTGCGCCCTCATAGCTCAGGGGATAGAGCGTCTGCCTCCGGAGCAGAAGGTCGCAGGTTCAAATCCTGCTGAGGGCACTTTTTGATTTGGACGCTGCTGGTTGGTGACAGCACGAGGACGTCATCCACGAGCCGCTCGACGACGCGATCGTCAATAGTCGAAATGATCAGCGCCACACCTCGGCGCTTTGCACTCCCAAGCATCGAGATCATTTGCGCGAGCGCCGCGCGATCTAAACGGCGCTCGGGCTCTTGAACCACGAGCACACGCGGCGACTGCGCGCATGCAGTCGCGATTTCGATACGACGAAACTCCCCCGCTGACATTGCCCACGGCTCGTGACCCATCCGATGGACCAGGTCGAGCTCGCCAAATAACTGGTCGCGTCCATCAGTACCAATCCGTTCGGCGACCTGCATCCCCACCGGGCGGTCTTGCGCAAAATCCGATTCGTTAAGTACCCCGCGCACTTGACCCCTTCGTGGTGGGCGTTGATCAATCAGCACGGCTCCGGCCGCCGGGGCCACGCGTCCAGCGACGAT
>JBDTCL010000392.1:0-5533 GCA_039923595.1 Antricoccus sp.
GCCGCCCAGGCAGGGGTCTTGTCCTTCAGCGATTGCGAGAATAGATCGAAACCGACGGTGTAGTTAGCGATGAATTCCTTGTCATACAAGGATTCTTCAATCAATGTATTCGCGATCGCCTGCAGCAGTGCGCCGTCTGTTGCTGGCTTGATCGGAATCCACTCGGACATGACGTCGTGATGAACATCGTCACGGAGTGGCGAAATGTTGAGGATGTCGATGCCGTTGTCTCGGCACGTGCGCAACCACGACATGAGATCGTGCCGGACCGCGCCCCCGTTGGCGATCGCGGAGTTCTTACGGGCGAGCCCACCGATCGCGACAACAAGGTCGGCGTTTTGCGCAATGGACCTCCAGGTCGACGCTTTGGACTCCCATTGCGCGAGCGTTGCGATCACGTGGGGCAAAAATGGTCCCGATGCACCGAAGGAATAGTTGTTTACCGATTGGGTGTATCCGCCGGCGCAGGACAGCAGCCGCTTGAGCTGCGACTGGGCATGATGGAAGCGACCAGCACTCGCCCAGCCGTACGATCCGCCATAGATCGCCTCGCCGCCGTGATCGCGATAAATCCGTTTCAGATCCCCTGCGAGCAGGTCGAGCGCCTCGTCCCAATCAACCGGGACGAAGGCATCATCGCCGCGGTCGGTGGTTGCGCCGGGGCCGCCGGTGAGCCAGCCACGACGGATGTAGGGACGATCTATTCGTGCCGGATGCTGCTGGGCAGCGACGATGTTTTCGATGATTGGGTGTGGGTCAGGGTCACCGGCATAAGGTGTGACGGCCGTAATCTTGCCGTCCGTTACCTGCGCATCGTAGGTGCCCCAGTGCGATATATGAAGTGAACTTTGTGCCATGGACCGATATTAAACCCTGACGATGTATTAGATCCGCCGCGCGTACTGACCCGCGACGCACTGTGACTGCTGGATTCCCGGGCTCAACAACCAGTCAGATCGCTGAACGCACCGCATCGGTGAGGTTTTCGATGCCTGCCAGCCTGGACGCGAGGTCGGTGCTGAGTCCGTAGCGTCGCGCGAGCTCGGCGGGCGCGGTGTATGAAACGTTTGTGTGGTCATCGTCGGCCCATACCAAGATCTTTAGTGGCAGGTCCAGCGCGGCGAGCGGGACGGCGGACATCACTGCGGTTCCTGAGCCGGGATCGCCGAAGATTACGAGCACGGTTTCGCGCAGTTTTAATCCGACATGTTGAGCCTCGGCGGACTGGTCGATGGTGGCGAATAGTCGCATCCCCTTGGCGTGGATCAACTCGGTGAGGTGCGAGACGGTCTCGTTGACGGATCGGGTGCTTCGCTTGGTGACGACGGCCGTGTCGTCGGGTCTTGGGCGGGGTATAGAGGCGGAAGGCACTGTCATCGCGCACCTGTCTTGGTAGTCTTGGATAGGAGTATGGCGGTGGCTGCCGCCCGGGGTGTGCTCGGTCAAGTAGGCAACAGTTGACCGGCTTCGGCCAGGTGTTGTCTACAGACGATCGGGGCGCCGCCGGTAGCGATCAGGCCGCCGACGACGGTTGGCAGGAAGTAGCGGGTGGATGCGGGCGCCGTCGCCGCGTGACCTCTAGTGCCCGGCCAGGCAGCCTTGAGGCGATATCGATCCTGAAGTGCAGGTCTTTGGTGCACTGCGCCGCGCCCTTCCGCAGCTGCTCATCACTCAACACTCAATAGGGCTCTGACTCGGTCAATCAACGATTGACCCTCTGAGCATCCTTGGCGACTCAGACGACCGCGGCAACGCCGGATGCTGAGGGACCTTCCGCAGACGCGAGCGGAGTGAGGAGCGCTCCTAGAATGCAGCGTAGATCGTGCTCGATCGTAGTCTGCCAATGGTCGTTTGGCTTATGGATTCGCAGTGATACGACGCCATGAATGACGCACCATAGCCGCATGGCGTGCGCGTCTTGTTCGGCTTCTGCGATTCCCGCCGCGGCGCAAATGCGCCGAACCCGAGAGCGGATCTCGGTCACCGCCGCCAACGGCGAGTCGGCGAATTCGCAATCAGTAACCTGCGCGCCGTCAAGTTGGGTCTTGAGTGGCTGCAGCTCTACCCGCTCGAAAAGCAGTTGGTAGCCACCACGATGCGCCATCGACCAGTCGGCGTAGGCGGTCGCGAACTGCATGAGTCGCTCCAACGGTTCAGCGTTCTCGTCGTAGAGCAGATCCTGTGCCGACCACAGTTGTTCAATGAGCGAATGGATGACCGCCGTAAACAGATCTGTTTGTGAGGAGAAGTGTAAATACACGGCGCTTGGCGCAACACCTACCTTTCTTGCGACTGCGCGCAAGGAAGGGCATTGCACATCTTGGGCCGTGGTGAGCAGGTCCGTTGCGGCCGTGACGAGTTCGTTTCGCAGATTCTCGCAGGTGCCGCGGGCATTCATGGCGCGCACCGCGCACTTAGTTGGCTTCATCACACAACTTTATTTCTTATTCTCGTTGACGGGCTAACTGAACAGGTGTTCACTGTACATCAGTGAACGTGTGTTCAGTTCGCTCGTCGCCTCAATGCTGAGGCCCATCCCCATTTTTTTGAGATCTGCGCAACTGCCGGAGATCTCCAAGTCGTTTGCGTTGTCATCTCCGGAGGTACTCCACTCATGTCTACATCGGCAATCATTAATGCACCTGCCGAGCGCGCCGAGCGGGCATCAGGTCGCGGCCTTGGCACCGCGCTCGTCGTCATTGCCTGTGCTCAGCTGATGATCGTGCTCGATGCAACGATCGTAAATATCGCGCTCCCACACATCCAGACCGACCTCGGCTTCACTGATGCCGGTCGTCAGTGGGTCGTGACCTCATATGCGTTGTCACTCGGTAGCTTGCTGCTGCTCGGCGGGCGATTGGGCGACATCCTCGGCCGCAGACGAATGTTCTCGCTCGGTATCGGAATTTTTGCGGTGGCTTCACTGCTCGGCGGCATCGCTCCGACGCCTGGCCTACTGATCGCTGCCCGCATCCTTCAAGGCGCAGGTGCGGCCCTCGCATCGCCTGCAGCGCTGGCGTTGATCAATACGACATTCCCAGCTGGGGCCGCACGCAACCGCGCGATGGCGGTCTATGCGGCGATGTCAGGCATGGGCGCTGCGATTGGTCTCATTCTTGGTGGCGCCCTCACCGAGTTGGACTGGCGCTGGACATTCTTTATCAACGTCCCGATCGGCCTGTTCGTAATGTTCTTGGCGCCGCGCGTGCTCGTCGAATCAGACAAGAGTGACTCAAGACTTGATATTCGGGGCGCCGTCACCGCGACCCTCGGCCTCTTTGGGGTCGTTTTCGGACTATCGCACGCGGCTGAGCAAGGTTCATCCTGGACCGATCTCGCCACGCTGGTGCCGTTAATTGCAGGCGTTGGGCTCATCGCAGCGTTTGTCATCATCGAAAGTCGCACAGAGCACGCCCTATTGCCGATGCGTATCTTGGCAAACCGATCACGGGCAGTGAGCTTGTTGGTGATGCTGTTGATCGGCGCTGGAATGTTTGCGCTGTTCTTCTTCCTCGGGCTCTATGTGCAGCAGGTGATGGGTTACAGCCCGGTCCGCGCAGGCATCGCATTCTTGCCATTCAGCGGCGGTATCGTCATCTCGGCGGTAATTGCTCAAAACCTGGTCGCCCGAGTCGATCCGAAATGGCTCTCTGGTGCCGGAGCGTTGATGGCCGCCTTCGGAATGTGGGGCTTTACGCACTTGAGCGTGGACTCCAACTACTGGTCGCACCTTTTCCCATATATGGTCGTGATGGCGCTCGGCATGGGCTTGGTCTTCATCCCGATGACCATCACCGCGACGCACGGTGTCCGCAAGTCTGATTCCGGTGCCGCCGCATCAGCACTCAATACGGTGCAGCAAATCGGCGGTGCGATTGGAATCGCGGGGTTGACTACCGTATTCACCCACTACGCAACGCAAAAGAGTGCTGCGCTGACCGGCCAGGCAAAGCAGCTTGTGATGCAAGCAATCACCAGCGGCAAGATTCCGGCCAATGCATCAAAGGAACAGATCAACGCAGTGCTGAGGCCGATCAGCAATGAGGTGCAGACCTTCGCCTCAACGCAAGGCTTCTGGGTCGCGTCTGGCGTGCTAGCTGTCGCCGCATTAGCACTTCTGCTGTTCATGAATACCAAGCATGCTGACATTCAGAGTGATGCGGCCGTTGCGCACCTCGGCTAGAAATACCAGCAGTTACAAAAGAAGCAGGTGCCCGTGAGGGGCACCTGCTTTTTCCATGCGTTGCGAGAAATTATGTACTGGCCACCACGTCGACCTATAACTCGTTGAACTCCGCGATGGCGGGCGGCTCATCGCCTTCAACACTCGTTGTCACTGATTCGCCCATGGAGGATCTAGCATCGAGGGCGTCTTTGAGCTCCTCGACTTGGATGCGGTAATCCGCGGCCGAGTACGTTCCTGAGTAATCGCTGTGCTCGTCGCGAATACTGGTCACATTATTGGTGACAGCGGCTATCTGCTGCTGTTGCTCGTCGTCGTAGGCATCCCAGTTCTCGATGAATACGCGTAGGTCGGCATGCAGGCCAAGTATGGCGTACTGATCAAACTCTGGATTAGTGCTGCCGGCTTTCTCGGTCGCCTTGGCATGGCGCTTGAGGAGTTTGGTGAGCTCACGGGGGTCAATCTCAGATGACATGCGCTCAGCCTAGTCTTGAGCAGATGGATGAGTTCACGATCGCCGAACATCGCTTCGGTGAAGCTAAATTCTTTGAAGATTTGCAGATCGGTCAGCGTTTCTACATACCCTCTCGGACCCAAACGACCGCGATGTTCAGCGCGTTCGCGCTCGCGAGCGGCGACAATCATCCGCTGCACTACGACCGCCCGTACTGCCAGGCTCGCGGTCATCGCGATCTGCTCGCACACGGTTTGCAAGTGTTAATCCAGACGGCTCCGGGCGCTGGAATTTTTCCCCATTACCTCGGTGATTCGCTGGTCGCTTTTCTTGAACAGTCCTCAAAATTTCTCGCTCCGGTCTACGCCGAAGACACGCTTTATCCGTGGCTCGAAGTCACGCAGTTGCTGTCTGGTCGCACCACTGGCGTCGCGGTACTGAAGGTGACGGTGCACAACCAGGATGAGATTCTCGTGCTCGAGGGCGAGCAGCGGTTCCTTATCCGTCGTCGACTCAAGCTCGCCGAATCATGAAGATTGCTGAACTTGCCCGGCAGGTCCGGCTGGCGCACAGCCGGATTGGCGGACGAGTTCGTCGAACACCAGTCATTGAGGCGTCGGTACCCACACCGTACGGTCCGCGCCAGATCGTATTCAAGCTGGAACATTTGCAATATTCCGGTTCATTCAAGGCCCGCGGCGCGCTTAACACCGTCCTTGGCGCAGCAGAGCGCGGTGAGATAGGGAAGGCCGGTGTCGCGATTGCCTCTGGCGGCAATGCGGGTATCGCAGCCGCCTGGGCCGCAGCACAGATCGGTTGCCACGCCGCCGTATTTGTGCACGGACGATCGCCGCAGGCGAAGATTGATCGTCTCCGATCACTCGGCGCCGAGGTCC
>JBDTCL010000393.1:0-5573 GCA_039923595.1 Antricoccus sp.
GTCATAGCGCCCAGCCTAAAGGGCGCCACCGGCGGTATCGCTGGGCTATCGACCTCGGCCGACTAGCCGTCCTAAAGATCGGTCAAAAGGGAGCGAGCTACTGTCCAATCCAGCCAGTCCGCCAGTCCGAATCGAAGTGCTGTGGGGCACAACGCGATCAAGGTCCGACAGGTGCGAGCTGGGTGTGCGATCCGCAGCAAGATCATGATGATCGCGAGAAACACCCACAAAAGAGTCCTATTGCGATGAATGCGGGTACTCGCGAGTTGGCGTGCCTGGTTGCGCGCCCGGGTCAGCCTTGGACTCCATCATGTAACGGAAATCCGAGCCTCCGGACTCGAGCATCATTGGCTATTCCCTAAGCTAAAAGGGAGTCCTAGTAGTCGCAACGCTTAGCGTCAATACGAGCCTAAGACTGCCCAGCCGCGCGCCTGCAATTGCACCTCGTCACCATTCAGTACGGCGTTGCCAGCCAGAACCGCGTCGGTATGCGGCGCGGGCACGGTCACCGGCTGATCCGCGAGATTGAGCGCAACCACGATGGCGCCACCGGCACCTTCGCATCGATAAACCAGTTGCTCGTTGGTTGTGTGGACCTCGATCGGTGCGGCCTTAAACAGCCACGGCAAGCGGCAGCGCAAACCGAGCAGTTCTTGGTGCAGTCGGTGAGTTTCAGCGCCAATATCTGACAATTGCGCTGGCGTCGCTGGGAATGGTGGCCGAATCTCGTCGTCCCCACCAGCACGGTCGTATTTCTCGCCGCGAAAAGCCTGCTCGTCGCCAGCATAAATGCTTGGCGTACCGGCAACAGTAACCAGCACAACGAGGGCATGCGGCAGTAATTGCCGATCGCTTAACTTGCTGGCGATCCGGGTCACATCGTGATTGCCGATGAATGTCTGCGGCACAAAGGACTGCGCGAAATCGGCATGCCGCGCTAACGCCCACGACAATTCATAGAAGTTGCGCTCATTCAGCGCACTCCAGATCGCCTTCCACAGCTCGTACTGGGTCACCGAATCTAACCCGCTCGCTTGCACATATTCGGCGTAATCCCCGTGAATCATCTCGCCGAAAATGTACGCATCAGGATGTTCGGCGTGCACTGTGGCCACGATTGGCGCCCAGAATGAGGCGGGAACGCTGTATGCGGCATCGAGTCGCCAACCATCCGCGCCCCGGCCGAGCCAATGGGTCATAACTTCGGTGACGTAGGTGGCCACCTGGGGCTGCTGATGATTGAGCTTGATCAGTCCCGGATGGCCTTCGAAGGTGGCATACCCGTCACCGTCGGCGACAAACCAGTCGCGATAGGCGGAGCTATCTGCGTGCTTCAGCACATCTAGATAGGCGGGGTAGGTGCTGCCGACGTGGTTGAAGACGCCATCCAAAACTAGCTTCAAGCCACGCTGATGACATGCCTGCACAAGTGCGTCGAAATCGGCTTCGGTCCCCAAACGTGGATCAATCTTGGTGTAATTGATCGTGTCGTAACCGTGTGTCGCTGAGGTGAAAATCGGTCCCAATAGCAATCCTGAGCAGCCCAGTTCCACTGCGTAATCGAGCCATTCGATCAGTCCGCGCAGAAGATGCCGGTCGGGCTGCGCAATAGCGCCGGTGACGTCAGCGCCGACAAACCCCAGCGGATACACCTGCCATAGGATCGCTTGTTGCGCCCAGCCGCTCACCGTTTCCTCATGTGCTGTTGGCGCTGCCGTTCTTATCGAGCGTCCACCACATCCGGTCCTTTGCCTGGCCGCCGGTCTGCCCTGGCGCGGTATCGCCGCTGAAGTAGTAGATCGGCAAGCCGTTGATCGTCAGTTGCTGCTGTCCATCACTACCGGCGTTCGCGCCGAGGGTGAGCGTGAGGCCGGTGAGTGCCGGCATCGAACCGGCGTGAACAGGCGGGAATTGCGCACTGCAATTCTCGTCGCAAGCGCTACCCCCAGACTCCTTGATGTCACCGTCGTACCGATAGATGGCGCGGCCGGTTTGATCGACTATCGCTGCTCCAGCGGCAGTAGTACCCAATCGAAGCTCGGTGATTGCATCGGCGGCGGCGGGCGGACTGGCCGCGGCGCTTTTGGGCGCCGTGCTCTGCGAAGCAGCAGACTTACTAGGCACCGAATTTGCAGTGGCCGTTTTGTCATTGGCCCCGGAGCCCGTTGAGCTGCAGCTGCTCAGTGTCACCGCTAGCGCAAGGATGAGCGGAGCGATCAGTTCTCGGGAAGGAAGGTAACCAGACACGTTGAGAGAGTTTACTGGCACCGCCTGCTGTACCGATCAGCATCGCCGCGATACGGTCAGGAGCAACTGAATGAGGAGGACTTCATGGCTACTGAGCAGCCGACAAATCTCGTTCGCGGTGCTGTCGCGATCATTACCGGTGGTTCCAGTGGAATCGGGCGCGCTGTCGCGATTGAATTCGCTCAGCAAGGAGCACGCGCCGTGGTGATCGCGGATCTGCAACATCAACCGCGTGAAGGTGGTACTCCTACCGATGAGGCGGTCACCGAACTCGGTGCAAAAGCTGCCTTTCGAAGCTGTGACGTTAGCGAGGTCGGTTCGATCGCTGAGGCTATCGCTGCTGCCGATGAATTCGGTGGTGTCACGGTATTGGTCAATTGCGCGGGCATCTTTCGAGCCTCGAACTTCCTCGAGGTCACCGAGACCGAATACGACCAGATGATGGACATCAACGTCAAGGGCACCTTCTTCGTCTGCCAGGCGGTTGCTCAATCGATGATTGCCGGTAATCGAACCGGGTCAATCATTAATCTGTCGTCGATCGCCGGATTACGCGGCGGCGCTGCTTATTCGACGTACAACACGTCCAAGGGCGCTGTCCGAATGATGTCCTACAGCCTGGCCGGAGCGTTATCCCCGCACGGCATCCGAGTGAACGCGGTGCACCCAGGAATCATCCGTACGTCAATGACAACCCAGGATGTCGAGCTCGCTACTGATGCGGTAGCTGGAATGATTCCGGCCCGCAGAATCGGTGAGGCGCAGGACGTGGCGCGCTCCATCTGCTTTCTCGCCAGTGACTTCTCCAGCTATGTCACCGGCTCATCGCTGGTGGTAGACGGAGGTATGACCTACACCAATTGAGTGCGCTGCAACTCGGTACCGCGGAATGTTTCATCCTACGATTATGTTAGGTATGAGTCACTGCAACTGAGAGCGAGAAACACTTGAGTACCGCCACCCGCAAGGTGATTATCATCGGTTCTGGCCCGTCGGGCTATACCGCAGCAATCTATGCCGCCAGGGCACAGTTGAGTCCACTTGTCTTCGAAGGAAGTCAATATGGTGGCGCGCTGATGACAACCACTGAGGTGGAGAACTTCCCCGGCTTCATTGACGGTATAGACGGTCCGCAATTAATGGAGAATCTGCGCAGTCAAGCCCAACGTTTCGGTGCTGAGCTTCGCGCAGAAGATGTCACCGCCGTCGACCTGGTCAGCACGCCGAAGCAAGTCATGGTCGGTGATCAGATGTATGCCGCTGATGCGGTCATCATCTCTACTGGATCGAAATATCGCTATCTTGGACTGCCCGATGAGGAACGCCTGCTCGGTAGGGGTGTTTCAGCGTGCGCGACCTGCGATGGCTTCTTCTTCCGTGGCCAAGACATCGCGGTCATCGGTGGCGGGGACAGCGCGATGGAGGAAGCCACGTTTCTTACTAGATTCGCCAACTCAGTGACCATCGTGCATCGCAGATCCGAGTTTCGATCGAGCAAAATCATGCTGGAGCGCGCGCGCGCTAACGACAAGATCTTCTGGGCACTCAATAAGGAAGTCATTGCAGTCGAGGGTGATCAGAAAGTCAGCGGTCTTGTATTGAAAGATAGCGATACCGGCGCTGAGTCCAGGCTCGCGGTCGGAGGCATGTTCGTCGCGATCGGTCACGATCCCCAGTCGGGCATTTTTGCCGGTCAGCTTGATATGGACGAGGCCGGTTACCTCACGGTCGAGCAACCAAGCACCCGGACCAAAATCGCAGGCGTCTTTGCCGCTGGCGATGTCGTCGATCACACGTACCGTCAGGCAATCACCGCTGCCGGGTCAGGCTGCCAAGCTGCAATTGACGCGGAGCGTTGGTTGGCCGAGCACGACGAATGATAGCCGTTTCATCGGTATAATCCGGAATATTTCCACATATGTATAGGTTCTAGCAGTTGATCCAGGTTCTGGATCAACCAAATTTAAGGAGTACACCATGGGATCAAACACCAAGAAGGTCACCGACGCGTCCTTCCAGGCCGACGTGCTGAGCAGTGAGAGGCCAGTCTTGGTCGATTTTTGGGCAGAGTGGTGTGGCCCGTGTAAGAAGATAGCGCCATTGCTCGATGAGATTGCTGGCGAGAACGCCGACAAGATCACGATTGCCAAACTGAACATCGATGAAAATCCGGGCATTGCAGGCGCGTACCAGATCATGTCAATTCCGACGATGACGGTCTTCGTCGGTGGCAAGCCGGTCAAAACAATTGTCGGTGCGAAGCCGAAGGCGGCGCTTCAAGCTGATCTGGCCGAGTGGATCGGCTAGGTCCGCCACGTCACGGTAGTTGACCCGGATGACCCCTAGCCCGGTAATGTTGCGGTGCACGGGGCTCATCCGGAAGAGGTATATGTGCGCGATATTCGCCTAGGCGACCGAGGACCTGTAGTGATCGACATTCGAGTCGCGCTACAGGCCCTTTTGCTGATTCCAAGCGGGGAAGCTGCGCTTAGTCTCAATGATCCGAATGCGACGATTTATGATGGCGCCTGCGCACTTGCCGTCCGCGAGTTTCAGCATGATCGGAAGCTACCAGCGACCGGTGAGGTTGATGATGACACGTATCGGGAGCTCAGAGAGGCTCAGTACAGTCTCGGCGACCGAATCTTGCTATACGCCCCGAATCGCCTTATGCGCGGCGATGATGTGTCTGGCCTGCAAGACCGACTCTGCGAACTTGGCTACTACGTCGCGAATGTTGATGGAATCCTCGGTGCGCAGTCAGCGAACGCTCTCATTGCCTTCCAGCGCGACTATGGCCTCGTAGCTGACGGTAGCTGTGGTCCAGATACGTTACGGGCATTTGCCCGACTAGGTTCAAAAGTGGTCGGCGGTTCGGCCCCGCGGCTGCGCGCTAATGCCCAACGACGCGCTGCTGGGCCCACACTGAGCGGTAAGAGGGTGGTGCTCGACGCAGGCCACACCGCTCAACTGCCTGGCGTGGTCGTTGGGGACGTACGTGAATCAGACCTCGTGTGGGATATTGCCGCTCGACTTGAAGCGCGGTTAGCGATGGTAGGCGCGCATGTCACTCTCACTCGAGGCCCGCTAACATCGCCTACCCGCGAGGAACGCGCAGAAATCGCAAATGCGCAGTCTGCAGATCTCTTTTTCACGTTGCACTGCGCAACTGATTCAGACCCACAGCAAGCGGGCGTGGCGGTCAGCTATTTCGGCAATGCTCGCGGTCATTCGCATGTCGGCGAAGAGTTCGCCGGATTGGTTTTACGCGAGCTTGTTGCCCGCACCAACTTCACTGATCGTGGATCGCGGCCTCGTAACTTAGA
>JBDTCL010000394.1:0-3194 GCA_039923595.1 Antricoccus sp.
GGACACCGGCGCTCGCCGACTCGAAGGTACGCGCCGCGATGGCACTGGCGCTGGACCGAAACGGCATCAGTAAAGGACTGCTGGGCGGCGCTTGTGAGCCGTCCGCGCAAATTTTTCCCAGCTCGTATTGGGCGGCGTCGAAGAAGATCCCCAAGTCCGCCATTGACTACGACGCGAAGAAGGCCAAAGCCATGCTCGTCGCAGCCGGCTATCCGGACGGTTTCCAGATGTCGCTGTCGTCGATCAATGCCCAGCAATACTCGAATGTGGCTGAGGCGGTCGCGCAGCAGTTAGGCAAAATCGGTATCAAGGTCGACCTGCAGATCACCGAGCCCGTAGCGCTGATCGGCAACTTCGTTGGAGCCAAGACCACCGATGCCTACGTCTCGATCTGGCCGGGCGCGAACGATCCGTCTCGTACGGTCACAAGCTTGTACATGCCCACGGGACTTTACAACCCAGGAGGTCTGAACATTCCGCAGATCACCTCGCTTGCCGCGGAAGGTTTGGCTGGAAAAACACAGGACGAGCGCGCAAATTCCTACCAGGCACTCGCCGACGCGACCGTCGAAAACCATATGCAGCTGCCGATCTGCAGCGCGAGCCTTCCGAACGCGATAAACGGAAAGGTGAAGAACCTGCTCACGACCGTGGGGACGGCGTTAGATGTGCGTAATGTCGAGATGACGAAATAGTCATCGCCTCACCGAAGCCACCTTGGTCACGAGAGGAGTTGGACGGTGCTGCGGCTAATTCTTAGCCGAGTGGGCATGCTGGTGTTGCTCATCTGGATCGTGTCGTTAGCGGTATTCGGGCTGACATTGCTGATACCGGGTGACCCGACGCTGACCTTGCTTGGCGACAACGCGACACCGGACCAGATCGCCTCACTGCGCGTGGCGTTGGGTCTAAACGATCCATTCTTCGTGCGGTACGGGCATTGGTTCTGGGGCGTACTACACGGTGACCTGGGAACGTCGCTGTTCAATAGCTATAGTGTTGCCGACGCGATCGGTAGCCGCATCTGGGTCACCGTCTCACTCGTCGTCGGCGCGCTCATCATCTCGCTGGTGGCAGGAACCATCATCGGCGTGATCGCCGGGTCGCGGCCGGGGAGCATCGCCGATCGAGTCCTGCTGTTCCTTTCGTCGGTGGGGATCGCTTTGCCAAACTTCTGGCTTGGCATCCTGCTGGTAACGCTGTTCGGTGTGACCTTCAAACTGTTTCCGACAGGGGGCTACATACCGTTCTCCCAGGATCCGGCCCAATGGTTCGCACACATGACTCTGCCGATCATCACACTGGCGCTCGGCGGAGCGGCCGAGGTTGCCCGCCAAGCGCGAGCGAGCATCATCGATACCCTCCAGTTGGATTTCATCCGGACCTTGCACGCCAAAGGCGTCAAACCAAGAACTATCTTGCTCAAGCATGCGCTGCGCAGCGCACTGATACCTGTCGTGACGGTCGCTGGATTGCAGGTGAGCAGACTATTTGGGTTGTCCGTCCTGATTGAAGCGGTGTTCTCGCTTCCCGGCATCGGGACCCTGTTGATTAAGGCGGTCTTCGACCGGGACATTCCGATGGTGCAAGGCACGGTACTGCTAGCGACTGTGGTGGTCGTAGTAGTGAACTTACTGGTCGATCTCGCTTACGGCTGGCTGAACCCGAAGGCGGCAGTATGACCACGACCCCGCAGTCACCGATCCCGGACTCGAAGAACTTGGAGCATAAGACATCGACGGCCGAGCAGCTCTCCGCGGATCCACCTGTTGAGATTTACGATGAGGGTGAATCGAGTTTCGGACGATTCTGGCGTCGGTTTCGGGTACAGAAATTTGCAGTCTTCATGGTGATCGTTATTGTATTGTTGACGGTCGTCGCGATCATCGCTCCCTGGATAACGCCGCATGACCCGGCCGCACAGAGCCTGTCACTCACGCTGGCGCAGCCCAACGGCACTTATCTACTGGGAACCGACGATCTTGGCCGGGATTTTCTGTCCCGTCTCATCGCCGCCACCAGGGTCACGATGTATGCCGGTGCCCTGGCAACGGTCATTAGTGTCGCGATCGGGCTACCGCTGGGACTGATCGCCGGATACCGGCGCGGAGTGGTGGACGCCATCCTTAGTCGAATCAATGACGCTCTGATGGCGATCCCCACTCTGTTGCTGGCACTGGCGATCGTCGCCGTACTCGGTTTAGGCGTGACCAAGGCGATGCTCGCGATCGGGATCGCCACCGCACCAAGGTTCTTTAGGATCGCCCGCGGTATGGCGATTGTGGTGCGAGAAGAGACTTTTATCGAGGCCGCCAGGTCTATCGGGGTGCCGATGACGAAGATCCTGCGGCGGCACGTGTTGCCCAATGTTCTCTCCCCTCTCATTGTGCAGATCTCGCTGACGGTGGGCTTCTCGATCCTGTTCGAGGCGGGACTGAGTTATCTCGGGCTCGGCGTTCAAGCGCCGGCCGCATCGTGGGGTTCGCTGCTGCAGAAGGCAGTCACCTATGCCTCAACGAATCCGTTGCTCGCCATCCTGCCCGGGCTGTTGATCTTGATCACGGTTCTTGCTTTTAATACCGTCGGCGATGCGATCCGCGATTCGCTCGGCAGAGAGGTTCGTGGCTTGTGAGCGTCGAACCGAATGTGCTAGAGGTCAACGACCTGGTTGTCGAAGCGGCTACCCGCCACGGCAAAGTGACCATCGTCGATGGCGTGTCACTGTCCATCGCTCCAGGGCAGACTCTTGGTCTGGTCGGCGAATCCGGCTCTGGCAAGTCCATGACCGCGCTGGCGATCCTGCGGCTTCTCGGCAACGGAGTCCGGATCAGTTCCGGGCAGGTGAGTATCCAGGGGACCGATCTCACCGCGCTGAACCCGGAGCAGATGCGCCAGATCCGCGGCAACCAGGTGGGCATGATATTTCAGGAACCGATGACGGCCCTGGATCCGGCATACACGGTCGGGGAACAGATCGCTCAAGGGGTCCGGACGCACCTCGGGCTGCCGCGTAAGAAAGCGTGGGCGCGCGCGGTAGAAATGCTCGATCGCGTCGGGATCCCCTCTGCGGACAAGCGAGC
Organism: Antricoccus sp.; assembly: GCA_039923595.1. GTDB lineage: Bacteria > Actinomycetota > Actinomycetes > Mycobacteriales > Antricoccaceae > Antricoccus. The sequence continues at coordinate 3,081 of JBDTCL010000394.1, forward strand.
GAAAGACTATCCGCATCATTTCAGCGGCGGCATGCGCCAGCGGGTAGTCATCGCGATCGCGCTTGCTTGCGAGCCGGCGCTGCTGCTTGCCGACGAGCCGACGACCGCGCTCGA
>JBDTCL010000395.1:0-2554 GCA_039923595.1 Antricoccus sp.
CGATTGGTTTGTCCCGCTGGCTCGTCGGCGATGCCAGAAACGCCTAGTTCGAATTGCGTTCGAGCAATCGGGCGGGTAAGCACACAGCAAGTCATGGGCTCATTGTTTTGGCTGCGCCTACCGGCCCGGAGTCATTCGTGGTGCCGCACGACGTTGATGACATTGCCATCAGGTGCCCGCACCAGAAATCGGCGTACTCCCCATTCCTCGGTGCTCAGCGGATGCACAATTTCGTATCCCCGTTCTTGTGCTTCGGCGAATGCTGCATCGACATCGACCGTCATTACCGAGATAATCGAATTTGCGGACGATGTGGCATCGCCGGTCACCAATTGAACATTGGCACCACTCTCTGGCGAGGTGAAACGAGCCACCCATCCCATGTTGAAGTCCTCGGTACTCAGTCCAAGAAAATCGGTATAAAAACCCTTGGCACTCTCAATGTCTGAGACCGGAAGATTAGCGACCACGCGGCTTATCCGCATTACGATCTCCTCGAGCGGAGCGGTTGTTGCAACAGGATCATTACATTGTCAGTCCCAGTAAAGCCCACTTACCGAACCCCCGACAAGCCTTCGACGGTTGCGATTGTGCGGGCCCTCGGCGACGATCATGAGCACGAACACATCACAAGTACATTGCTCCCACCAGATAAGGAAGGGTTCTTCAGATGTCGACAAAGCCAAGCCAATCCAAAGCGAGTACCGATAAGCAATCAGCGTCCCCCTCGGAACTGATCGACCAGCGAATAAAGGAGGTGCCGGCTTGGCAGGCTGAGCTCCTGACCAGCATCAGGGCGCTGATCTGGCAGGCGGACCCTGAGGTCACCGAAGAATGGAAATGGCGCGGAGTGCCGACCTGGGAACACAACGGAATCATCTGTACCGGAGAAACCTACAAAGAAGTCCTCAAGTTGACCTTCGCGAAGGGTGCATCACTGGATGATCCCAGTAATCTGTTTAACTCAAGTCTCACTGGCAATACTCGCCGCGCGATCGACATCCGCGAAAGTGAACAGCTCGATACCCAAGCACTGAGCGCACTCATTCGAGCCGCGGTCAACCACAACACCGGACAGGAATAAATCGATGACAGCAACGCAGCTGTGGCAGTGGTCCGCGGTCGATCTCGCAGAAGGTGTCCGCACCGGCGCAATCTCAGCGCAAGAGTCCGTCGAATCAGCTGTCGATCGAATGCGCGCGGTTAACCCAGCAATCAACGCGGTGGTGATTGACTGCGGTTCTGAAGCAATCGCTCAGGCGCGTGTGATGGATCAACACAGCCAAAGTGAAGAGGGTGGACTGCTACGTGGTGTACCTGTCACAGTCAAGGTCAATGTGGATACCAAAGGCCATCCGAATTCGAATGGCGTCGCTGCGATGGCTGACAATATCGCGACCGACGACTCCCCTGTCGTAGCCAATCTCAAACGCGCCGGCGCGATCATCATCGGGATCACGAACACCCCAGAATTCTCGATGCGCGCAGTGACTGAAAACCCTCTGTACGGGCGGACCCTCAATCCGTGGGATGAGACGATCACGCCTGGCGGCTCATCTGGTGGCGCCGCTGCCTCGCTAGCAATGGGGATCGGCGCGATCGCCCACGGTAATGACATCGGCGGTTCGCTGCGCTGGCCCGCATTCGCAAACGGGCTCTCGACGATTCGTCCGACGCAGGGTCGCATCGCCGCCTATAACCCAAGCGCGACTGCCGAACGTGGCCTGATCTCTCAGTTGATGTCAACCCAGGGTCCGATTGCCCGCGAAGTGCGCGACGTGGCGCTCGGGCTCGAAGTCATGAGCGCACGTGATCCTCGCGATCCCTTTTGGGTGCCGGCACCCCTCGATTCTGGCGAATTCGCCAAAAAGGTTGCCGTGGCGCAAATCCCAGACGGGTTCGCTGTCGATCCTGCGATACAAGCCGCGGTGAACGACGCCGTAGCGATGTTCAAAGATGCCGGTTGGGAGCTCACCGAAGTCCCCGCTCCTGATTTACCGCGCGCACTGCAGCTGTGGTGGACACTTATTGGTACCGAGCTGCGACTAGCGAAAGACGTGATGTTGCCCGCTTCCTCGCCGCAAATGCAAAGTATGCTCAACAGCATTTTTGAAGTGACAGGACCGACCGACTTGGCTGACTATGCAAGCGCAGCGTCAGAGCGCACCGCCATCATCCGCAAATGGTTGTCACTTCTGGAAAAATATCCAGTCGTGCTTTCACCACTCACGCTGCGCACTCATCTAAGCCCTGACGGCGACCTCGGCGATGCGACCCATGTGCAGACGATGTTCCGAGATTTCATTTTCCAAGCAGGTCTCAATACCCTGGGGTTGCCATGCGTGGTCACCCCCACGGGGCTGCATCACAACCGACCGATCGGTGTGCAGCTGATCGCCAGTCGGTTCCGCGAAGATGTTGCCTTAGCCGCTGCTTCAGTAATTGGTGAGCGGGTGGGCCCGCTCACCCACCAACTATGGGCGCGTTCGAGCTAGCATTCGACGTTGGCATAAGGTTCGACATCAGCGATCAGCGTCCGTGTTCAACCCGATGA
>JBDTCL010000396.1:0-4374 GCA_039923595.1 Antricoccus sp.
ATCATGCAAGCAGTCATCGAGATCTGCGCCTGTGAGGCATCCACGCCGAGATCGCTCGCCAGCTGCGGGAACGACGGGATATACATATCCAACGACAGCGGCCCCACAGCTGAGAGCGCTCCTAGGAGCGCGATCAAAGCGAATGGCATTAGTTCATTATTTCGTACGGCTAACTATCGATCAGCACCGCCCTCTATGTCGAAGGCAGCACCGGCGGATTCTTTGCTGGCGCGCCCTTCAGATCACGCAGAATCAAGTCGACGGCGTAGTCGAGCTGCACGTCATGTCCAGCGACTCGATCCTGTGGTGTCACAGGCACCTCGATGTCGGGATCCACGCCGTAATTTTCCACACCCCAGCCGAATTTCTCAAACCAAAATGCGTATCGGGGTTGGGTCACTGCGGTGCCATCGACCAACGCATAACGACCATCGATGCCAACGACCCCACCCCAGGTCCGGGTGCCGATGACCGGTCCAAGGCCGAGCGACTTGATCGCCGCGGTCACGATGTCGCCGTCTGAACCTGCGTGCATGTCGGTGACTGCGACAAGCGGCCCACGACGCGCATCGCCGGGATAGGACTCGGGCTGATAGCCACGGCCCATATCCCAGCCAATCACTGACCGCGCCAGCTTTTCGACAATGAGCTGGGAGGTGTGACCGCCGCGGTTTCCACGGATGTCGACGATGACCCCCTCGCGACCAATTTCAGTGCGCAGATCGCGGTGCAACTGCGCCCAACCGGCAGACATCATGTCTGGGACGTGCAGATAGCCAACTCGGCCGTCGGTCAGCTCGTGCACGTGACGACGACGACCACTTACCCAATCTTGATAGCGCAGCGGCATTTCATCAGCGATCGGCGTGATCACCGCACGACGTGGGCGAGCTCCGCGGCCTGGCGACTGCAAGGTGATTTCAACGGGTTTACCTGCGGTGCCCAGCAGCAAGGACTGCGGCGAAACGCTGCGCGCGGTCAGGCGGCCGCTGATCGCGACGATCGAATCACCGTCTTTAGCGCCGACACCAGCGCTGACGAGCGGCGAACGCGCGGCACGCATTGACGACTCACCCGGAACGATGCGCTCAATGATCCACTTGCCATCTATGAATACAAGGTCGGCACCCAACAAACCTTGCTTGCGGACCGGATCACCTGCGCTCGGGGCGGGCATGACATAAGCGTGCGACGATCCCAGCTCGCCTTGCATCTCCCATAGCACGTCAACGAGTTCGTCGTGCGATCCAACGCGGTCGACCAATGGGCGGTACTTTTCGTGGATTGATTCCCAATCAATGCCGCCCATGTCGGGTCGCCAAAAATTGTCGCGCATCAATCGCCAGGTCTCGGCATACATCTGCTGCCACTGCGCACGCGGCACAATCTCGACATGCGACTGGGTCAGATCAACCTCGACGCTGTCCGGGCTGTCGGACTCAACTTTGCGATTACTTGGCACGATTTTTAGCGAATGTTCCGAATGCACGACGATGCGTGCACCATCACCGGTGACTGCGAAAGCGTCCAGATCATCGATGAGGTCCTGCACCTTGCCGGTCGCCAGGTCTATGTGCCTCAAGACCGGTCGACCGGACGTACCACCATCAGCCAGATCGTCGCCAAGCTCGCCCTTGAGCGGGAAGTTCAGCCACACGGCTCCGCCTTGGACGGCGTGCAGTGCAGCGTTGCGACCCGCCTCGATAGGAAACGCCACGATCCGCTGATCGAGGCCATCGAGATCGATGACTGTTGGTGAAACTTTGGCCTGGTCTTTTGCATCTTTTGTGTGCGTTGTCTCGCGAGGCGCGGCGACCGTCGACTCGCTATCGTCGATTTCGTCGTGGTCAGCCTCGAGCGAACGGCCACCAACGCGCGCAGCAAACGGTGACGGTGTGATCGCTTGCAGCGGGATGAGGTATGGCCGACATCCTCCGGGGAATGACAGATCGAAAACATACGAGTCGTATATGGGATCGAAGCTTCGGTAGGACAAGAATGCCAGGTGCTTGCCGTCAGCAGTGAAGGACGGCGAGAAGTCGTTGAAGCGCGCAGGGGTCACCTCGTGCACGCGCGTAGCAATGCTGCGGGACCCAAGCTCGGCGATCTTGATCTGGGCGAGCGTTTTGCCAGCAGGATGCGACCACGCCAACCAGGCAGAGTCCGGCGAGAAGGCTAGATCGCTGACATCACCATCGGTCGTTCGGTCCAGCTCCTTTGGCCGTACCGCACGGTTACCCGTCGCGGGACCGTCAATGATCATGAGACGGCCGTCATGCGTTGCGACTGCGAGTCGCTTGCCGTCTGGAGAGGCCACGAGCTCGGTGACTCGCCCAAGTTTTCCGCTTCGCACGAGGATACGTGGCACAGCAGAGGGCGTCTTTACGTCCATTATTTCCAGCGCATCGTCGCCATCAGCGTCAGTCACCCACACCACTTGGCCACGGTCACCAAGCACGACGGGTGTGCGGCGGCGTACACCGGCGCCCTCGGCAAGGACGCGTGCTGGCCCGTCACGATGCGACAGCCACTGCACAGAGCCGCGCGCGCCGATCACCGACGCGCGGCCATCTTTGTCTGGCTCAAAATTGTTCAGCGCGCTGCCGAGGTCAAGAACAAGGGGCTGGGTCGCCGTTCGCGGACCGGCCAGGTCAATGTCAATCTGTCGCGGTTCGCTGTCCTGGTCAAGGTTTGGCAGCATCCACAATTCTCCGCCACTGACGTACACCACCTGCGTGCCATCAGTGGAGGCATGGCGTGCATAGAAATCATGATTGGTGTGCCGGATGAGTTCCGAGGTGCTCACCTTGCCGCGGATGACCGCGGAGCTATAGATCTGACCGCTGCCCTCATGATCGGATACAAAGCCAATCCGTTGCTGAGCGCCATTGATTGTCCACAGCGGACTCACCAAACTTGAGGGCAAGTCCTCATGTATACGGCTGAATTTGCCGTTGCCAGCGGTATCTAGCCAGAGCTGCGCGGCTGTGCCGCCGCGGTATCGCTTCCACCAAGCTGGCTCGACCGTGGTGGTGGTCGAGAGCAAGGCACCTTTTGCCGGGCCAAGCACAAGATCATGAGTCCAGCCATACGGCAACCGGGTGGCGGGACTGCCATCGACCGGGATCGAGTGGGCGAACATCCCCGGAGTCTGGGCCTCTCCTGTCGATGACACCACGAGGATCGCAGTGTTACTGATCCACCCGCGGACGAGCGTGCGGTCCTGACCCCAGTACGTGAGCCGGGTGGCGACTCCGCCGTCAACGTCCTGGACATAGACCTCGTGGGCGCCGTTGCGAGAAGCTGTCCATGCCACCTTGGTGCCATCTGGGGAGATTCGCGGCGATTTCACCGGGACTCGATCTGCGGTCAACCGGTATGCGCGGCCGCCCTCGGCTTGCCCGATCCATAGATCGTCTTCAGCGACGAATGTGATGAGGTCTTTGCGGATATGTGGAAATCGAAAATACGAACCAGCGCTCATGACCGCCGATGTTATATCGAATCGCGCCAACCCCTCACGGACACACGTGAGCGACGCCGGCTTATGAGCGAGAAGACCGCCCCGCTTGGTCTCGCCGGTATCCACCGGACTGCCTGAACTGTGCGCGGTCCGTCCACCAAGTTGTCCTGGGAACTCCCAGGGAAACCCTGGAAACAACAGCTGTGGCCAGACCAACTGCCCTATACAGTTTCCAGCCGCTGTGAGCCGTTGTTTGCAGGGCAATCCTGAATACTGAGCGGGTTTGGGCGGACTTTACGACCTCTGTTACGCGGATGATTTTTAGCGATGCGTTCGTTGCCGTGCTTGTAGTTGCCAGTCACCCGCGCCATCAGCTCTTGGGCGGCGCCGCCGTTGGCAGCTGCCAGGAATTGATCAGCAGCGGGCCCACGAAGGGTCGTCGCCCGACGGCCTTGATGGGTGATCACCACATCGTTGCCAACGAGTGCGTACTCAAAACCGCTGGGTCGATTCTTCATGAGCTCAGCATGGCCGATCACTGCTTCGTCGCGCGACTTATTTCACGTGTGGTGAGCGAACAATCGGCTCTCGACAATCAGCGAACAAAGTCTGCGGTCAGTTCTCGCAGAGCCATCCGAGGTAAAAGGTCGTCGCGATCGCGCTGCAACGCCAAGGTCCAGAACTGCGCTCCGCGATTGCGCCTAACAACCGGCGACGGTCGGGGCGTCAACTTCAGTCACGGGCTCAAGTGACTCCAGTCAGCAACAACTGCGATGTGCAAAGTACTGATCCTGGGCCACGGCGGAGCGGGCAAATCAACCGCGGCACTCGGCCTCCGTGATCTCGTCGGACTACCCGTGATCGAGCTGGATGAGCAGTCTTGGTGCGCCGGATCGACACCAATGCCACGG
>JBDTCL010000397.1:0-3413 GCA_039923595.1 Antricoccus sp.
TGACTACAACCGGCTTTACGTCACCAAGCCTTCGCAGCTGGTGCCGCGGTGCTGGCCGCTGCATCCGGCACTGGCCCGCGAGGTCGCGGTCCTGTATGCGACCTGGCTCGCTTCGTTTCACGATGACAAGGGTGCTGCGCACGATGGCGCGTACTGGTTCGACCGATGGCTACCAGGCTTCCAGGACGCATCCAAGACTGGCTCGGAAAAGAACCCGACGCCTGCCGCGCCGGGCAGCACCCGGACCACTGGAACGACGTCGCCGCACTGATTGGTCGTCACACCACCGATCTCGACGAAGTAAGCGGCCAACTGCGGGACCTGCCATACCTCAGGCCGACCGCATCAACACCGGCAAACGAGAGTGTGAACCTAGACGCCCCAGCTACTGACTGATTCCAATCAGCGGTAATCGGCCAGCCAAGAACGCGACCGGTAAGGGATCCTCGACCGGCGAGTGGCGAGCCGGTCCTGGGCCTTCCGCCAGAGCCGGAGAGCAGCGTTTACATGCGGCTTAGCAGATCAGCCTTCTTTGCCGCGAACTCGTCCTCGTTCAGGATGCCGCTGTCCCGGAGTTCTGCAAGTTGTTTGATCTGGTCAGCGATGTTGGGGGCAAGTGGCGTGCTCTGCGAAGATTCCCCTGCATGCTTTTGCTCGATGTAGTTCTCGACATGCTCGCGGATCGCATTGAAGGCGGCTTGCTGGGACTTGCGAAAGATGACGGCGTTCTCGTCGGTGGTTGCGTCCGACAGGCCGCCCCTCTTGTCTCTAAGTATCGATCCACCCATCTGGTCAAAGCGAATGAAACCGTTTGCCATCGCACCTGCCGGGCGCATCTTCACCGCAATGATCGTGGACATCGCGACTCGCTTGTCACCCTTGCTGTGGCCGACCCGCCCCAGTCCCTTCCGGTGAATGGTGATTCACTCGCCCTCGATCGTGATCTGACCGTTGTGTCCCTTTGCCTCGATCATTTGTGTCCCTCTGTCTCGGTCATCGCTTTGCTTCCCCTTGCGCGGGCGCAGTGTCGTTGCCCGGAAGTAAAATTACCCCTTGGCCCCAGTGACGTGGTCTGGCCGTCTGCAAGCCGAACGGGATGCGACGACGAGACGAACGATCGCGGCAGAACCCGCGGATGATGTCCTCCGTCCCGCAGGGGTATCGATGAATGGGACGCGCGGCCTGGCGGTTAGTTGACTATGCCCTACCCGGCGACGGCGACGGCGGCAAACGCAGGCGTCGAGCTGGATCTTGCAGGCGGCTAGCGGCCCCGCAGCCCGATCGGATTGCCATCAGTGTCGACTAGCACACACACCCTTGCCCCTGGGGCGACCTGGCGCGGAGCGTCACGCTCGGTTGCGCCCGCGGCAAGCAAGGTCGTGCGGACCCGGTCGAGATCCTCGACGTCGGTGAAGGCAACCGGTCCACCGGACACGTCGCCGGGATTGAGGGCGATCTCGAAGCCGTCGACGTTATAGCCGACGTAGTAGGGCTGGTCTGTGTGCGGCGCGCCGAGCAGCGCGGAATAGATGGCCTTGGCGGCATCCAGGTCTGACACCGGGATCACCAGGCTGCGGATTGTGAGATTCATTTCGCTCCTCCAGGTTTCGCCGGTAGCGCGGCGACGCATACGGGCACGGGACAAACGGTAAGTGTTACCTGCTGACCGATGCTCGTCGATTCCTGATCGGTCCGGTCACCTCGGCCGCGGACTCAGAACGTTCGATGCCGGATCTCGAAATGGCGATCGGGGCCAACGGCGGCGGGAGGCCGACCGTCATCACCGGTTGTCGTTGGTCTATCGGGATCCGGTCGAAGGTTTAAGAATGCCATTTTAGATCTGGTTATCCAGTCATCGCTGACACCCAGACTGGCGCACCGGGGTGGTGGGTGCCGCTGTCAGGACTGGATGAAAGCCAGCGCTGGTCTGAGGTACTCAAGGAACAAGGCGGGATTCTCCGACATCGGGAAATGTCCGAGGTCCTTCATCACGGTGAACTCGGCTCCGGCAATCTGATCGGCGGTCTCCTTCGAGTGCTCCGCCGTACACGAGTAGTCGTACTCACCGTTCAGGATCGCGACCTTGCACTTGGTGGTGTCGATCTGGCTGATCCGATCTCGGGCGTCCCAGTCTCCGCTGTAGAAATCGATATCGCCGCGGAAGATACCGTGTCCTCCTTGCGAATACTGCCACCAGACCTCGTCGCGATACCGCTCCGGAGAAGACGGCGACATCAGGTCGGCCACCCAGGTCGCGTTAAATAACGATTCGTTGACCTGCGGGTGCCCCGCCCACCGGACCATCCGACCGTCTATGTGTGATGACGCCTGGCAGGCGACCACGCCCCGGAAGATATGCGCGCAACTCAACGCTAGCTCCAGACAGATCTCGCCGCCCATCGACGAACCGACCACAATGGGATCGCGCAGGCCTAACTCTTCGACAACACGCACAATCGCGTCTCGGTAGTAGGACGTCGTCAACGACCACTTCCCCACCGGTACCTCGAACTCAGGATCGCTGCGTCCGTGAAGTGGCAGGTCGAAGGCAACCATCCGATAGCTTCTCTGCAGCTCGGGATTTGCCATCAGGTGCTGGAATTGCCTGCTGTCCGACCCGGCGGTGTGCAGCATCAGTAGCGGTTGGCCCGCACCGGCTTCCTCGACATAGATCCGATGCGGGCCATCAGCGAGGTCAATTCGAAGATAGCGACCGGCAATTTGTGACAGGCCTGCGGTACCGAGGGCTGGCGCTTCGGCCAGCGGCATCGGCTCGCGGGCAAGTTCGATGAGCCGGCGTACGACATGAGCATTCTGTGCGAACGCGAGATGGTCGCCCGCAAGGCAAAATTCTGGGCAGCGCATCGTGATCGCAAATATGCCTTGGAAGTGCCGCGGTGGCACCTGCTGCCACACCTTGTCCCAGACGTGTGCTGGCGCGATGAGATCAAACGCATTCGTCCGCGAGAGGTGTGCGTCGCTGGCGACATCTTCCAGGCGTCCGTCGCGGAAGCTCATCCATAGCAGGCGATCGCCGTATCGCCAGGTAAAAGCGACGTCGACGTCGCGTACGAGGTACCTCAGCCGCTCATCCGAGCGGGTCCGCTCGACCCACTGATCGACGAACCGCGCCCAGTCATCGCTTGCTGACACATGTGCCGACATCGTGATCTCCCGTCGCCGCGTATAGCTTTAGCCTAGTGCTAGACCAAGACTCAGCCGTATCGGAAGCCGATCGCCATGCGGGCAACTCCTGACGCCTGTGGCGAGCGGATCAGCGGGGTTCCGGCGCGCGTGCGAGGTTCTGTTGGGCTCGGCGCTGAAGCAGTGCACGCTCGCTCTCGTTCCGCGTGAGCGCCGCTGCATGGGTGAACTCCCGCACTGCCTCGTCGTGCAAACCTGCGCGCTCCAAG
>JBDTCL010000398.1:0-4497 GCA_039923595.1 Antricoccus sp.
TGATGACAACTACCGCGCAACCTGGCCGCTGGGACAGGTGGCGCACGAGGGCTAGGCCGACGCTGGCCTCAGGGAGCAGCACGTCGACCACAGCGACGGACGGGTTGTGACGCCCCGCCAAGCGCAACGCGCTGGCGGAGTCAGCGGCGGCGGCCACCATGACCATGCCGGCTTCGAGTGCGATGGTCCGGCGCAGCGCGGCCCGTACCCGCGGATCGTCGTCGACGACCAAGACCCGGATGGGCCTGCCCGACCGGTCGATATCATGGCTGACCGTCGGGACGGCAGGGTCGCCACCGGCGGCTGGCGCGTATTTGATGCAGGCGTCGACTTCCACGACCGTCATTGTTTACACCGACCGTAGGGCGGCGCATCGGTCAAAGGGGTGATGTGACCTGCGACGCTCCGCCCGTAGCCTGGGCCGAATGACCTAGGGTGTGCGTCCCCGAAAACGGCCATCGATACCGGTGTCCGGTGCCATTCCTTCGTGCACTGCCCAGAGGGCTGCCTGCGTGCGAGAGACCAGATCCAATTTTATCAGGATTGCCGAGACGTGGGTTCGGGCGGTGCGTTCACTGACCACCAACGTCTGGGCAATCTGTTGATTCGACGCTCCTTGGGCCACCAACGTCAGAACTTCTCGTTCCCTTGCGGTCAAGATGGCACCGTGGGGACGGGGGCTGCGCACGGAGTCGGCCAGCAAGCGGGCCACGCTGGGGTCCAGATGCATTTGGCCGGCCAGTGCTGCCCGTAAGGCCTGAGCCACTTGGTCGGCGTCGGCGTCCTTGAGGAGGTAGCCAGCGGCCCCAGCTTCCAGGGCACTACGAACCTTGGCCTCTTCTGCGAAGCTGGTCATCACCACGACTTCGATGCCAGGCCAGCGAGCCTTGATCTGGCCAGTGGTGGCGATACCGTCCATGATCGGCATCAACAGGTCCATCAACACCACGTCGGGCAGGTCGTTGCCCGGTTCGAGCTGGGCGATGCGGTCCAGGGCCTGGCGGCCGTTTGCTGCCTCGCCGATCACTTCGATGTCCTCGACCTGCGCGAAGTAGGCCGAGATGCCGCGCCGTACCACTTGGTGATCATCAACCAGGAACACCCGGATCAGGTCGCCACCGTCAGTCTCAGGTGGCATGCGGCATCGCTTCAGGGTGTACCGGTGTGTAGGGCAGGCTCACCCTCACGGTGGTTCCGGCGGACGGGGCGCTGGAGATCCTCAGGTCGGCGCCGATGGCCCCCGCCCGCTGCGTCATATTTGCAAGTCCCAGGTGCCCGACGTGCTCTTCGTCGGGATTGAAACCGTTTCCGTTGTCACTGATCACGACCTCCATGGTGCCCATCTCTGCGCTGACACGCACGGTGGCCCGGTCTGCGTCCGCGTGCTTGACCAAGTTATGCAACGCCTCGCATGCGATGCGGTAAAGGTGCTCCTCGATGTTCGCCGATAGCTCCAGGCGCTGCTGGGGGCCGGCCACGGTGATCGCGATTTGCTCGCGTGCCGTCAACGCTTCACCTTGCTTTCGTAACGCGGCCACTAGACCCTCTTCGGCCAACGCTGTCGGCCGCAGCTCGAAGATGAGTGCGCGCATCTCCGCCAACGCCCCCCGAGTCAACTCGACCAGTTCGGCAATGGCGCGCCCGGTGGGAGTGCGCTCATCCAAACCCGCTTTGAGCATTGACAACTGGGCCGCCCGAGCATGCATGACCATCGAAAACAACGCCTGACTCACCGAGTCGTGCAGGTCCCGAGCCAGCCGTGTCCGCTCCACGGAGGCCGCCAACCGCGCATTGGTCACTGCCACCGCGGACTGGTCAGCCAGGGCAGTATAAAAAGCGAGCTCTGCTTCGCTCGGCGCGGCGACGCTCGACGGCAGGTATGCACCGAATAGGCCGAGCAGTTTGCCTTCCCACGTCAAGGGCACGTTCACCGAAGTCCGCCAGTCCAGCGCGGTCAGGGTCGCGGCGAAGGGCGCCAAGACGGAGCTGGCCTCCCACCGCTCGCGGGCGTCTGGCAACACAACTGTGCGCCCAGCGAGCAAGCCCTCTGCTCCGGGCAGGTCGTCTATAGTGACGCCGGCGGCCGCCCACGCCTCCCTGCTCGCCTCTTGCGCCGGATACCCGTAGCCACCGGACGCGACCAGCTTGTGGTCTTCGCCGACCACGATGGTCCCGATCGCCAACGCCCTACTACCCTCCACGCCGTGGCGAGCCAGACCGACCAGGATTTCCTCGGTCGTCCCGGCACCTACGAGCCGTGCCGTCGTCTGGGACAGGGCCGCACCTGTACGGGCCGCGCCCAGAGGACCGGTCAAATCATTCAAAATCACCACCCGTTGCGGGTGACCCTCGACGACGATGGCGAAGGTAGAGCAGACAATCTCGCGAACGGCACCATCGGCATCCGGCAGGAATATCGTGAACGGCTCGGCTAGGTTCTGAAGCTGCTCGGGCAGTCCGGTCGGTGTGCTCGGCTGACCAGCAGTCGTCATGGTGGCCAGAAAGTACGTACCGCGCAACTGCTCCAGCGACCGACCTAGCAGGTGGCACGCCGCCGGGTTGGCGTAGATCCAGCGCTGGTCCGTGTCGGTGATTGCGATGCCATTGTCGGCGTTGGTCAATATCTCGGCCAACGTGGATAGGCCAAGCGCTGCGGCGTCCGCGGCGTCACCCAACACCTGTGGCCGATGCCGGTCAGCTACGTCATCGCCGTCCACATTTTCACTTCCCATCATCACTCGCTGAACCAACCCGACGCTCGCTTCAGCGGAGCCAATTGCCGCATCAGAGCCTCAAAAACCACTACGCCCCAGCTGAGCATGCGATACCAATCAATAAGTATCGTCCGTTTACGTGTGATGGACGTATTCAGGCGTTTTGCCAAGCTCGGCACACCATCGGCGGTCAGTTGCACGCGCCGTGCATGCTCGTCAGGTTAGATGTGCACACGCCGGACGCAGACCAAATGCAGATCCCACGAAGGACTCACTCTGGTTCATCCGCCGAATGGCGGCCGCTCTTTGGTTCTAGGTCATCGGCATCCTTGGGGAGTTCCGCCGCGTGGAGGAATCCGATCGATGGTCCACCAATGAGTTCCCAGGATCGAGCGATACCAATGAGAAAGCAAACGATCACCAACACGGCGATCGTCCGCAACGTGCTGTCGTCATCTGGGTGACCAATCACATGAACACCTGAGACCAGTTGGACAACAAACGTAGCGGCTAGGCCCACCAGAAATAGTGCATCTCGTGCGTCGCGCAAACGAACACCTCGTGCACGGATCAGACCAATCAGGGAGGCCGCGACGAAAAGTAGTCCGAGGATTGCCATCGACACCGTCGACCAGCCGATGTCGTTTCCTGGAATTAGCGAAAAAAGCGACACCACAAGGGCGTTCGTAAACGCTGTTAGCGCGGCCGAGGCTCGCAACCGGTGGATCCGACTCTCACCAGTGTCGGCGAGCCGTTCCTGCGTGACGGAGATCGCCACGAATAACAGCCCGATCAGAGCTCCAGCAACGCCGGCACTGCCGGCGAAGAAGTCACTCAGATTGTCAGGGAGCACGCTGACGATCGTTGCACAATAACAAAGGGGTGACCATGCCAAGGCGACTCAACGTGAGCAGGAGCTCCCGCGCGAGCCGCGAGCCGACGCATTAGGCGTCTGGTTCGTCGGACGTCGCAGGGTCCACCCAGGGGTGTGGAATTAAAGCGGGATCTGTGTCCGAGCACTACCGGAGTCTTGACCTCGGTGTCAGATTTCGGCCGCCGGTCGCCCCCGGGAACAACAACCCGGGGTTGTCGGTCTTAACCGCGAGCTTTTCGAGTGCGATCAGGGCGGCGGCAAGATCGCTGGAGAGTACTGTGAGTTCAAACATCCTGGGCACGTGGTCGATCGGGTTCACGCTTGCGACTAAGTAGTCGCAAGGGCGTCTGGTGTTTCGTTCTGGACCGTTGCGGCGTCCTTGGCGAGGCAGCTGTGGGCGGTCAGGCCCTCCGGTGAGCCCTACCGCGATTCCCCGGCTGGCGCCGAATGGCTACGATGTGCGAGTCTCTGCCGCGACCGGTGATTTTGATTCCGAACGTAAACGAGAGAACATCCGGAGCGGGCACTCTCGCCGAAATGATCGCCGATCATACGTCTTGGTTAATTGTCGCTTAAGACAACTCAATCACGATCCGGAGAGGGCGATCGGCAACTGCATAGTTTCACCGTTTGTGACCGGTGACGTCCTAGTCACAATGACGCCTGATGTCAGCACGACGCCCGTCGCGCCGATTGACCGATAATGGTGAAGTGAGCTTTGGCGCAGACCGTATCGAAACCGTTCGCGGCGCACCTGTGGTGGCGCCGACTTTGCGCGGCCCAGCGTTGTCAGCGCAGCGCTGGGCAGATCTGACGTTTTTGCACTGGCCAATACGACCAGAATTGGTGGCGCCATTCTTTCCGGCGGGCTCGCGGCCCGATGTGATCGACGGCTTTACCTATGTCGCG
>JBDTCL010000399.1:0-3059 GCA_039923595.1 Antricoccus sp.
ACTTTGAGCCGGGCGAGGGGAACGAACAGAAAGTTGGAGTGCGGATGGTGCGCGTCGGGGGACGGCAAGGATCAAGGATCGACCAAGTGGTTCGGTCACCTTCTGGCGTAGTGCGCCAACGAATGGGGCGGTGCCTGGCTGAGTCAGACGCGATCTTCGTGAGCCGGTTCTCGATGCGACTGATTGAGGCGGCGCCGTGAGCGACGACTCGTCCCGGCATTTCGTCCAATCCCTGCGCAAGGGGCTGGAAGTGATCGCGTCATTCACCGAAGATCACCCACGGCAGACACTGAGCGATGTCGCCCGCCGTGCCGGCATGACGAGGGCGTCGGCGCGGCGATTCTTGCTGACATTGGTCGATCTCGGCTACGTCGATCATGACGGCACGATATTTTCGTTACGGCCAACGGTGCTGCAGATTGGCCGTTCATACCTATCGATGCTCACCCTGCCAGATATCGCTGAACCGCATATGCGTTCACTGTCAGAAGCGGTGGGTGAAGCGGTGAGCCTGTGTTTGCTTGATGCCGAGGACGCCGTGATTGTGGCTCAGCAACGACCGGGCCGTACCTTAAGTCATCAGACATTTGTCGGTAGTAGGCTCCCAGCTCTCGCTTCCTCGCCCGGTCGTATTCTGCTCGCCGGACTATCCGATCAGGAGCTTGACGAGTTTGTGGGGGTGGCTAAAATACGCAGACTGACTCCGTACACTCTTACCGATCGAGCGCGGCTCGGCGAGGTCATCAGGCGGGTGCGGCGCGCCGGATATGCCGTGACCGATGAGGAGTACCGCATTGGGATTCGAGCGATCGCGATGCCGATCTATCAACGACCAGACTCCCCTGCCGCGTCATTGGCCGTGAGCGTGCGCTCACGTCGGGTATCAGCTCGGATGCTAGTTAATGACATGCTGCCGAAACTGCAGTTGACAATTCACGCTATCGAGGGCGATCTTGCGCGCCGGGCAAATCGTCGGCAAAACCCAGATCCAGCGGGTACCTGAGCATTTCCACGAGGGTCGGACCCGCCCTTGGCGGTAGGTCTATCCCACGGCGAACGAAACGCGAGCGGTCGAGGGCCTGTCCCCGGTCGGGGGATTTCAACTTTAAGCCATGGAAAAGTCAACCGCTCAGAAAAGTCAACCGCTCAGAAAAGTCAACCGATGCGGGTCAACTGCCTTATTCCGGTTCTGGCAACTGTCATAACTAGCATCTGAACTCGCGAGTAATCAGCCATGGACTGGCTGAGTCATCGTGGTCTGACCGATCGCAGAGTTGGCTATATCCGGGAAGTCGCAAAATAGTCCATCTGCTCCGATGTTCAAATAATGCTGGATTTCGGCATTCAGATCACCGGCGGCATTAACGTCAGCGCTACTACGATAGGGCGCATCCAGGAAGCAATTTTCCTTTCGGAATGTCCACGGGTGAACTAACAATCCAAGCTCGTGCGCGTGATCAACGAGCTCGACTGTGACCGTCGACTTGGCTGGTCCAATGCCATCTGCGTAAGCAGCGATCGCTTCAATTCCACTCCTGGTAAGCATCTGCTCATAGGTAGTTGTCGGGTTATCCGCGGGACCGCCTGCTGGTTTGATGAGTTGAATGAGCGGCACTTCGGTGACGCTGCGCAGGTCTGTCAGATTCTGTATCTCAGCGGACTGGATAAAGATAGGCATCGAGCGGTCGTTCATACCGGCTTTATCAAGGCAGTGCAGCAGACCTGGTTCGAGCGGCAAGCCGAGTGAGCGGAAATAACTGGGGTGCTTGGTCTCGGGATATACACCGATCGTGCGCTCTGAGTTAGATCTAGCTGCGGCAAGAGTGAGGATTTCCTCGAAGCGAGGAATGGCGAATTGTCCGTTATAGAAACTATTGGCCGGTCTCAAATGTGGCAGTCGCTCGATCGCACGCAACGAACAGAGTTCGTCATAGCTAAAGTCCTCGACAAACCAACCGGTCGCTTCCTGGTCGTCGATGACTTTGGTGCAATACCGATCAGCGAATCGCGGGTGATCAGCGACGTCAGTCGTCGCGATGAGGTTACCTTCGTGTCGAGCAACGAGAACACCATCAGAGGTCGAAACGAGGTCAGGTTCGATGAAATCGGCGCCTTGCTCAATGGCGAGCTCGTAGGCAGCAAGAGTGTGCTCGGGGCGATATCCGGAGGCGCCTCGATGGGCAATCACGATCGGACGACTGGGCCGGTCTAGTGGGTCAAACGCATGCGGCAGCATCTCTCCATTGTCACCGGTCGTGTCCGGAATTCAGGTGATTGACTATGAAATTTTGCTGAACGGTGGGAAACAGTAAGGTAGCTAAGTGCAGATTCTTTTGATCGGTTCTGGCGGCCGTGAGCATGCTCTTGCCTTGGCGCTGCTACGCGATCGCGCAGTCAATCACCTGACGTGCGCCCCCGGAAATGCGGGTATCGCAGACATATGTGACGTGAGATCGATCGATGTGGGTGATCCGGCAGCTATCGTCGTGCTTGCGACTGAGCTGGGTGCCGATCTCGTGGTCATCGGTCCTGAGGTTCCGCTAGTGGCTGGCGCAGCTGACGCGCTTGCCGCAGCACACATACCTTGTTTCGGTCCGACGGCGGCTGCCGCTGTCTTGGAGGGGTCTAAAACATTCGCTAAGGACGTGATGCTTGCGGCGCACATTCCGACGGCTCGTGCTTTTTCCTGCATATCGATTGATCAGGTCCTCAACGCTTTGGCCGAGTTCGGAGCGCCGTATGTCGTCAAAGATGACGGGCTTGCCGCTGGAAAGGGTGTGGTCGTAACAGCGGACCGGTCGGTGGCACTCGCGCATGCCGAAGCATGTCTAGCCGCGGGGTCGATCGTGGTAATCGAAGAGTTCCTCGACGGTCCCGAAGTGTCCTTATTCTGTCTATGCGACGGCGAGACGGTCGTACCGCTGATTCCGGCACAGGATTTCAAGCGAGTCGATGATGGCGATAAAGGACCAAACACCGGCGGAATGGGCGCGTACGCACCGCTGGACTGGATTCCCGCGTCTTTAGTCGCCGATGTCGTGCGAGATGTCGCTTTGCCG
>JBDTCL010000400.1:0-3569 GCA_039923595.1 Antricoccus sp.
CAGTTAATGCCGCAAGCGGACGAATGATCATGGGTTGGTTCGCTAAGAATGAGCGTGGACTCGCGATGGGGATCAGGCAGACTGCGCAACCGGTCGGTGTCGCGATCGCGGCGCTGGCGCTGCCGCCGCTAGCGAGCCATTGCGGGATCCACGCCGCCCTACTATTTCCCGCAGCTCTCTGCGCGCTATCGGCGGTATCAGTGTGGTTGTGGGTGATCGACCCACCGCGTCCGGCCGCGTCGGATGGTCAGTTTGCGCGTATTTCGCCATATCGCGGCTCGACCAACCTACTGAGGGTGCACCTGGCCAGTTCGTTACTGGTCGTTCCGCAGCTCACCGTGGCCAGCTTTACCTTGGTCTACCTGGTGGAACAGCAAAGCTGGAATGCGACTGTCGCCGGGCGAGTGGTATTCGTCTTTCAACTTGCCGGGGCGCTTGGCCGGATCGTGACGGGTATCTGGAGTGATCGGGTCGATTCGCGGCTGCGTCCAATGCGTCAACTTGCTGCCACTGCTGCCGCCTTGATGCTGCTGTTGGCGCTCGGGGCCTGGCTGCAGACCTGGTGGATCGTGATTGTTTTTGGGATCAGCGCGATCGTGACGGTGGCCGACAACGGTCTAGCATTCACCTCGGTTGCCGAGATCGCCGGTCCGCATTGGGCCGGCCGCGCACTGGGAGTCCACAATACGATCCAGAACGTCGTGTCAATCGCCTGCGCGCCGTTGCTCGCAGTCGTGATCAGCAATACGAATTACGCGTGGGCATTTGGGATTGTCGCAATAAGTCCGATTCTTGCTATCCTCGTGACCCCGGTACGCGCTGAGCGTCGCGAGCCGAACACCGTCAGTCGATAGTGGGCAAT
Organism: Antricoccus sp.; assembly: GCA_039923595.1. GTDB lineage: Bacteria > Actinomycetota > Actinomycetes > Mycobacteriales > Antricoccaceae > Antricoccus. Next base: position 863 of record JBDTCL010000400.1, read on the forward strand.
GCGAGCCCGTCCGCTGGAGCAACGGCCTCTGCTCGTCGTCGCAGGTCTACTTTGTTGATCTTGTCGAGCAGCCCGGTCGGCATCTCATCGATGTAGTACACCGCTCGCGGCCGTTTGAAATCAGCGAGATCTTTCGCGGCTATCCGGTGAATCTGATCCGTCATCTGGTTCTCAGCCATGGCGGTCGATTCGAGCCGTTTGACGAACACGACCGGAACTTCGCTCAACATCGGATGCGGCGAGGCGATGACGGCCAGACTGTGAATGTTCTCAAGCCCTAGATGCATCGTGAGCAAGGCTTCGACCTGCCGAGCCGACACATTCTCACCGCCGACCCGCAGTACGTCCTTATCGCGATCGGCGAAATAGATGAAGCCTTCCTCGTCCTGCCAAACTTGATCTCCGGTCTCGAACCAGCCATCAGCGGTGAACGCCTTCGCGTTCGCCTCGGGATTGTTGTAGTAGCCCGCCGTCAGTTGCACGCCTCGCGTGCCTCGCACGTATAGTTCGCCAATCTGTCGCGGTTCTACCCGCTTGCGCGTAGTCGGATCGATGATCGCGATCTGGTAACCCGGCCCGGCGGTTCCGATACTGCCCTCGGGCGTATCGACAAGTAATTCTCTGCGCAAGCCTTCGCTCACTGTCTCAGTCATCCCCCAGGCACTAAAGATCGGCGCTCCGAATCGCTGCTCGAGCACCCTCGATCGAGCGGCAAAAAAGAACATTCGGTAGGAGTGCTCCGGGACTGGCTGCGTCTCTAGCGCGCGAACGCCGAAAGGTTGCAGGCTGGCCAAGGTCGCGCTGTGGCGCAACGACACCTCCCAAAATGTGCTTGCTGAGAACTTCGGTTGCAACACGACTCGGCCACCGGCCCAAAGCATCGGCCAGACATTCCAGCCCTGAGCATGAGTATGAAACAGCGGCGCGTTGACCAAGTACGTATCTGTCGGCGTGATCTGCATATTGTCTGCGATTGTGCGGCCACCCCACAGCACATTGGCGTGGGTGTGAATGACAGCCTTCGGACGGGCAGTCGTGCCAGACGTGTACTGAATTCCGGCTGGCAGCAGCGGATCGGCGGCACGTTCGGGAGGGGTGTCGCCGTGCCGTAGCAAGTCATTCCAATCTTCGCCGATCACGATGTACCAAGGTATCGAGGGCGTATTCGTCTGTAACTCTATGAGCAACTCCGGCGTCGTGATCGCACCGATTGCGCCGGCATGTTCGGCGAAATAGGTGAGTTCTGTGCCGACACAGCGCGTATTAGTGGTAACCGCTATCGCGCCGATAGTGGCGCAGGCGTACCAACTAATGAGCATCTCGGGGCAGTTATCGGAGTGGATCAGCAGTCGATCTCCGGCGCTAATTCCCCTCGCCATGAGCCCACATGCAACGGCTTGCACATCCTGCCAAAACTGCGCGTAAGTCCAGCGCCGTTCCACGCCATCGCGCGGCACCCACACGAGGAATTCATCGGCGCCCGACTGCACAGCGCGATGAGCAAGCAACCACCGGACATCCCGGCCGTCAAAGGCGCCATCCGGGTCCGTCAGATCAAGCGCGGGTTGCGAATCGGTCATTGTTGCCTCCGTGATTGGCCACGACCCTCGTCGGTCGAGCCTTTGTCGTTTCTATCATCCGCGCGGTGCATCAATAGCTTCGGCAGGATCGTTGTCGCGGCTAAAGACTTCGGCAATCTGAAGGAACTTAGTGACCGCGGAAGGCCTCTTCCAGCCACCAAGACGCTTGGTGCGTGATGACCTTGGCGTCAATGAGCATCGGCGGCACTGGGTCACCCCGCAGGTACTGAGCCAGCCACTCGGCCACTGGCCGCAAATCCTCGAGGGTACGAGCGGTGACCGCGGCAAAGCCAAATCCTGCGGCGATCTGGGCTATGTCAGGGTCTGGAAAAGTTACCGTACCTAGCGGATAGCCGTCCGGTCCGAAATGGTGCACCTCTGCCCCGTAGGCCGCGTCGTTGTAGACCACCACGAGCAACGGCAGACCGAGGCGCACGACGGTCTCAAGTTCTGAGCTCGCCATGAGAAAGCCGCCGTCCCCGAGCGCCGCGACCGGTAGTCGATGTGGCTGTGCCAGAGCGGCGCCGATCGCGGCGGCGAGCCCGAGACCTACCGATTGGAAGGCCTGGGTGAAACAGAAACCGTTCTCATCGGGTACGGACAGGAACATCGACGGGTAGCCCATAAAGTTTCCGGAGTCGACCGCGACGATCCGTTCGGTGGGGAGCATGTCGTCGATGGCGATCGACACACTGCGTGGGTCGATCCGGCCATCGCCACTGAGATCGTCATACGGCTCGTCTCGCCATCGGATCCGGGTCGCGATGCGCTCGCGCACCGACTCGGTACGATAACGCGCCCCGGCAGTGACGCGGTCGCGCAACGCGTGCACGGTGGCTCCGACATCGGCGACCACGCCAAAGGTCAGTGAGCGGTATCGACCCGTCGCATCCGCCGTATCGTCGACCTGAATGACAGTCGCGTCCGGTGCGATTAGCGCACCGTGGCGCATCGTCCACATATTGAGCGCGCAACCCCAGCCGATGATGAGATCTGCTTGGGAAATCAGTTCAGCGGCGAGCGGAGAGCTGAATCCGCCCGATATGTCGAGATCATACGGATCGTCTCTGAAGAGTCCCTTGGCGACGGCGGACGTGGCGACTAAAGCACCGCAACGCGCGGCGAGG
>JBDTCL010000401.1:0-4874 GCA_039923595.1 Antricoccus sp.
CGAGATCCTGCTTGAACGCCCCGGGGCTCCAGCACTGGAGAACACCACCGCTGAACAGGTCCGCGAGTTGATTACAAAAGGCGCGATGGGCGGCTGGGTCGGTTTCGTCACCGACGACTGCCATAAGACGTATCACGAGCTTTCGGCCAGGGGTGTGGAGTTCACCGACGGCCCTAACGAACAGCCTTACGGCATCGACGCTGGCATCCGCGACCCCTTCGGCAACAAACTACGGTTCGTTCAAACCATTTAGTCCAGAATGAGATCGCGATCGGCAACGGTCCGCGATGCTAATCCGGCGGCGGGCTGCTTCGCCGGGGGTAGAGGTTTGACGTCGCGGCAAATAACGACCGAAATATCCATGTACTTCCTGAATTCGGTGACGAAGTGGCAGGCTCTGAGGATGCGCTCGATGCTCTCGCTGTCATCAGCGCGAGGTCGGGTCCCTCGTCAGTCAGCTCACAGATCGAAGGAGTGCACGTGTCTCTCGCAAGCGAACAAGACGCACAAAGTTTCGCGGAAATCCAATATTCAGTCACCGATCGAGTTGCCACGATCACGCTCGACGTGCCTGATCAACACAACCGGCTCAGTTTTAAGATGCGCCGCGAGATCGTCGCTGCCTTGCACCGGGCCGAAGCCGACGATGTGGTGAGCGTGGTTCTTATCCGCGCGAACGGGCCAAGTTTCTGCGCCGGTTACGACCTCAAGGCAGCGCCTGAGCCAGGTCATCAGCAAACACATTCTGCAGAGTTCGGCTGGACTGATCAGTTCACCCGTGGTTGCGTCGCGGATTGGATGACGATTTGGGACCTTCTCAAACCAGTCGTCGCGATGGTGCACGGTAACTGTCTGGCGGGTGGAACGGAGCTGATGTCGATGTGCGATATCGCTTTCGTAGCTGATGACGCGCGTATCGGATACCCGCCGATGCGTGGAATGAGTAGCCCCGACGTGCCGTACTTTCCGTGGAAAATGACGATGGCCCAAGCGAAGTACCTCCAACTGACGGGTAACTCGGTGACCGGGAGCGAGGCCGCCCAGATGGGATGGGTAGCAAAGAGCTTCCCGGCCGATGAGCTGGAATCGCAAACAATGCGGGAGCTTCGTGCCATCTCGTCGGTGCCCACAGCGCTGCTATCGACAAATAAGCAGTCGGTAAACCAGGCGTACGAGATCATGGGTATGCGCACCCATATCGCCCAGTCCTGGCAGTTTCACCATCTGAGCATGCACGTCCGTCCCGGCGCGCAGCAGTTCGCTGAGGTTAGCCGCGAACAAGGGCTCAAGGCCGCGTTGGAATGGCGAGATGGCATCTTTCGGCAGGAAGGGTTTGTCTAATTGCTCGGGATGTCACCGGCACCGCGACCTGATCGTGACGACGCTCCGATAGGCAACTGACCTCTCCAGCGAAGTACGCGGAACTCTTGGGTCTTCACTTTTCGGCTGAGCTGTGACAGGACTAGGCGAGTGACCGCGACAGTTCCTCGCCCGCGTGTGAGTGCTTTTAGTTCCGAGCCGCGATGAGCGGCGGTAGAGTCGCAGTATGGCGGCGGGCGCCTGCCCTCTCCCTCGGCGAAGCCGAGATGGTGAAGTCTCGTAGCTGTATTTCTGTCGATCGACCTGACGAACCTGCCGGCGGTCCCGGGCAACGGAGAGCCCGTTCGGACATATATCGCCGGTCCAAAGAAAAAAATCATCATGTTTTTAGAGACCGACCCCAAATTCATGGCATCGCGTCTACAGGCGCGTCTAGCCGCGAGCGGTACCCCGATCACGCACAGCCAGGCCCTCGAACTTGTCGCCGCCCAACTGGGTTATCGCGACTGGAACACCTGCAGGGCGGCACCGAGATCGGCACCGGCTCCTGTCACCGTGCCTATCGTGCGGACCTTCCCGGGCGAGCAGGCACGACGTTTCTATGTCGAGTTCCTCGGTTTCACCGTCGACTGGGAGCACCGTTTCGGTGACGGTATGCCGCTCTATCAGCAAGTTTCTCGTGAGGGCTGTGTGCTGCATTTGAGTGGAGCATCATGGTGATGCCACGCCAGGCTCCGCGGGCGCCGGCTTGCTGATGCGTATCTTTCATGAGCGAGATGCCCAGTCGTTTTCTCATTCAGCGGCGTCTGCAGCACACTCTTAGCGAACTGCTTCAACTGACCGTCGGGCCAAGCGGGAGCAGTCCGTGTTCCCCGGGCGAGCCGGACCAACTCCTTCGCGGCAACCTTCTCTGCTGAGGGGCCAGGATTCCTCTTCGGGTTAGCACGCAGTGTCATCATGTGACTTTCCGCTGACATTTCGCATCAGCGTGTCAGTCCAGAAACACCTTGAACGGTAGATCCTTCCCATCTTAGGATCGATAACCGGGCAGCACGCCCGCCCAGCGCAGCAGACATCCGGTAGAGCCGCTTCGCCGCGCGCGAGCTCGCTGTTCGGCTTCAGCGTGCGCATCCGGCCGGTACGGACGTTGGGGGGATCAGTCCTGCGGACAGGCGCTGGCACGGCTCGTGGAAGTCTGGTAGCGGGTCTTTGATTGGTCTTCTCTGTTGGCGGCTCCGACGCGTGTCAGCCACAGCGCCGACCGGGGCGAGGCTGATTTTTCTTCCCGGGATTTGCGACCACGACGACGGTGAAGTAGGTGACCACGGCGATCATTATGTGCAACACCATCAGCACTGCTACTGCCGTCGGTGGCTGCCCTTGGTGCAGGAGCACGATGTCAGGAAGCAAAAGCACAAGGGTGACGAGCACAGCGAGGCGGGAGTAAATCCAGCGTGGCTGGGAGCTCATACGCGTGATGACGGGCCAGCCGAGTGCAGCGATCAGCACGCCGATGATTGTCAAAGTGGCGTAGTCGCCGAATTGATAGTGCTGATAGCCCTTCGTTGCGGGGAAGACGGCTTTGCCGATCGCGACGATGGTGGCGTCCGCCGCCAGCGACCCGATCAGAGACAGCAGCGTCGCCGCCAGGACCCGCAAGGCTAACGGCTGGCGGCGAGAGGGTGCGAAGTCCAGACGCACCGCTTCCAGTGGGCGGGTGAGGAGAGTTGTCCTTGGCATGGGAGTTCCTTCGGGATGAGAGGGCGTGGACCGCGGGGGTCGCTGCTCGAAACCTGTGATGGTTGCCGGCGGCGCCCTCAGCGTGACCCTCCGGACTGATCGCGGAGCCAGTTGATACCGTCGTGCACACTGGGCGATCTCCCCTGCCCGGCGGTGCCTTGACCGCCCTGCTCGTTGATTCGTGTTCTGGTGTTGCGTTGCTGATTTGCGCCTGCGTCGAGAAGGCGGTGAATAGGTCCTTGGTGGGGACGACGTCGTTCGGGTCGGCGACGGTCGGATGACTGTTCCGGCTCGCTCCAACGTGCGGGTGCATCGGGCCGGGAGTCGTTGCGTGTCCGCGGACTATGGAAGTCGTCGCGGTGCTGATTGTGCATGAGGGGTGCCTGCGGAGAGCGCGTCTGTCGCTTGTTGTCGTCGTGGGGTGCGAAGGGTAGCCCTGTGGACAGTGCCCTCGGACCCACGATCGCTGCTTCGGCAAGCAGACTGAGGCCAAGAGAAAGCATGAGGCTGTTGGTGCCGCCACCAGCCTGGGCGTGCGCGAAGCTTGCGACCGCTGCCAGGACGATTTTCAAGGTGATCAGCACGACCCACAGTGCGACAGTGCTTCGGCGGTATCGCTGCCAAAGTGCGTCCTGCTGGGGGTACAACTCGATTGTGGCGCCTCGGGCAGCACCCAGGACCACCGACAAGGTAATGCTGGCGGCGAGGAAGGCGATGTCTTTCGGGGCCAGATGGGGAGCTGAGGCTGCGGTGAGATCGAAGATGCCGAGCACGGTGAGGACGAGCGGCAGCACCAGCAGGCGCCGCGCTTGCAACGGTCGGCCCTGCATACGACTCCAGAGCACGTAACAAATGGCCGCGATGACCAACACGATCGTGACGGGGCTGGGGATGCCAGCGCTGTGCGTGGCCGCTGCCGCGGCGTCTACGGTGAGTGCGATTGTCATCTCAGACCGCCTGAAGCGCGGGGGCGCTGCTAGTGGTGGTCGGTGCGGGCAGGTGCTTCGCCCGTCTGGCGAGAACGACTGCATCGACGATTAAGGCTGGCCACATGGTCTGCTCCAATGATTGGTGGGTGGTTGGTACACCTCAATCCTGGGCGGGAACCGGGTGGAGATCATCGGTCAAGGGACGGCACTTGTCTTGAGTCAAATGACGTACACCGTCTCGGTGTAATGAGGCAGGCGTGACCAACGCCAAATCGGCCCTTCTAGCAGAACATCTACCGAGCAGCGGTTCGTACCGCGTCCAGGAGAGCCGCGATGTCGCCGTCTTTTTCCACAAATGCGACAGCTCCTGCAGCTAATGCCGCGGGACCCAGACCCCCACGCAGGCTGATGACAACTACCGCGCAACCTGGCCGCTGGGACAGGTGGCGCACGAGGGCTAGGCCGACGCTGGCCTCAGGGAGCAGCACGTCGACCACAGCGACAGACGGGTTGTGACGCCCCGCTAAGCGCAACGCGCTGGCGCAGTCAGCGGCGGCGGCCACCATGACCATGCCGGCTTCGAGTGCGATAGTCCGGCGCAGCGCGGCCCGTACCCGCGGATCGTCGTCGACGACCAAGACCCGGGTGGGCCTGCCTGACCGGTCGATATCATGACTGACCGTCGGGACGGCAAGGTCGCCACCGGCGGCTGACGCGTATTCGATGCAGGCGTCGACTTCCACGACCGTCATTGTGTACACCGACCGTCGGGCGGCGCATCGGTCAAAGGGGTGATGTGACCCGCGACGCTCCGCCCGTTGCCTGGGCTGAATGACCTAGGGTGTGCGTCCCCGAAAACGGCCATCGGTGCCGGTGTCCGGTGCC
>JBDTCL010000402.1:0-2836 GCA_039923595.1 Antricoccus sp.
TGTCCCTTCGACTGCGCAGTGCATCGTGGCGCCAAGTCCCCAGATGTCCGCTGGCCTGCCTGCCTCTTTGCCGCGTGCCACTTCCGGAGCGATATAGGACGGTGATCCGACCATAAGACCGGTCTGCGTCAGTTGCGATTCATCGACCTTGCGCGAGATGCCAAAATCGGCAAGTTTCACCCGACCGTCGTCTGAGACGAGAATGTTGCCCGGCTTGACGTCGCGGTGGGTTATCCCCACCTGATGCGCCGCGTCGAGCGCACCGAGGACGGCAAGTCCGATGCGGGCAGTTTCGATAGGTGAGAGCCGGCCGCGATCACGTAATATCTGGGCCAGACTTGGCGCGGGTACCAACTCCATTACCACCCAAGGCCGACCATCTTCATCGACAACATCAAACAATGTCACGACATTTGGATGCGATAGCGCTGCAATAGCTCGTGCCTCTCGCAAGGCACGTTCACGAGCGACGCTATTTTCAGCATCGGATTGAGTTGACGGTAGGAGTACCTCTTTGACCGCGACCGACCGGCGCAAAATGACGTCGTGCGCCTTCCACACTGCGCCCATCGAGCCGCGACCAAGCAGGCTATCGAGCCGGTATCGTCCAGCGAGTAACGACTGCTCACCTTCGGCCGCAGCTACCGTCTTTTGCGAAGGCGGCTGCTGAGCGCCTGTCGATGCTGACTTCGACAGGTGCCCGCGATCACGATCCCCATCGGGCTCGCTCGGCTCGTTGGACATTCAGCGCTCTCTTTGTCGGTGGTTCGTAAGGCGCTCCGGCGTGAGTCCTCGATTACTGAGACGTCAATTAACTACCTGATCGATCCCGCATTGGGGCAATTTGTCACTATCTTAGACGGCGCAATGCTCCAGGTATCGCCTGCGCATGGCCGTTGAGCGGTAATCTTGGCAATGCGCCAGCCCGCAGGGCTATGAGGCATCGACGAGATTGCTGGCGCGCTTCATTTCAGATCTGGCGACGCGATGGCGTGCCCAAGGGGTAACAGACGTGACTAGTACGACGGGCCTGGGCGCACCAGCCGATCAGGCCGCCTCGGTATCGGCAATCGGTGCGGCGTTGCAGCACCTCGATAGTGATCTGATCGCACTGCGCCGATCGCTGCACGCGCACCCGGAAATCGGATTTGATCTACCGATGTCAACTGCCATCATCGAGACGACGCTTGCCGATGCCGGTCTGGCACCTGTGCGGCTAGCTGGTGGGACTGGTCTGTGGGTCGAGCTGGGCACCGGTGAGCGGACCGTGGGGCTGCGCGCAGACCTTGATGCGTTGCCGCTGCAGGAAACGACCGGATTGTCGTTCGCGTCACGCATTGACGGTCGAGCGCACGCGTGTGGTCATGACGTGCATTCCGCTGCGGCCGTGGGCGCCGCGTTAGCGCTTTCCAAGATTGATCTGCCCGGCAAGGTGCGGATCATCTTTCAGCCTGCGGAGGAGATACTCGGCGGTGCGCACGCAGTCCTTGATGAGGGTCTCGTTGACGGACTTGATCGAATCTTTACGTTGCACTGTGAGCCGCAGATAGCCGTCGGCACGGTTGGTAGCCGGATGGGTGCGCTGACCGCGGCATGCGATCAGGTGACGGTGCATCTGCACGGGCCTGGTGGCCACACGGCTAGACCGCAGTTGACGGTCGACATTGTCGATGCGTTGGCCAGGATCGTCACCCTCGTGCCCGGGCTTGCCGCCCGTAAAGTCGATCCACGAGCGGCGCTAAGTGTGGTGTTCGGCGCCATTAGCGCAGGGAACGCTCCTAATGCAATCCCGATGCAGGGCTGGGTACGTGGAACGGTCCGGATGCTTTCGCGCGACGCATGGGCGCATGCTGAAGCGGTGATCACCGCGCTGATTAAAGATGTCATTGCCACCACCGGCGGTGCGGCTCAGATCGATTACCGGCGGGGTGTGCCGCCGGTGATCAACGATGAGACATCGTTCGACTTATTACGCGCCGCAATTGTCGAATCTGTCGGTGAGGACCATTTCTATACCGCAGAGCAATCCATGGGCGGCGAGGATTTCGGTTGGTATGCCGATAAGGCGCCGATCGCCATGGGGCGGCTGGGAGTGTGGAGCGGTACCGGACCGATGAGTGACCTGCATCAAGGCAGCTTCCAAGCAGATGAGCGGGCAATTGGAATCGGCGCCAAAGTGTTGGCTAACGCAGCACTGGCAACATTGCGCCAGCCGAACTAGAAAGTAGCCACGAAACGTCTCATCGCGACCCATAACCGTGCGGTCATGGGTCGCGATGATAAACGTGAAATAGCGGACCTAGCGAGCGCGGATTGCTTTGATGTATGCGTTGTTCATGGTGGAGATTGATGTTATCGGGATGCCTTTCGGGCAGACTGAGACGCAGTTGCCCACCAGCGTGCAGTTGCCAAAACCTTCGGCATCCATCTGAGCGACCATATTCAAGGTCCGCCGATTCTGGTCGACAGCGCCCTGCGGCATCAGTCCGAGGTGGGTGATCTTCGCCGAGGTGAAGAGTGACGCCGCACCGTTGGGGCAGGCCGCCACGCATGCGCCGCAGCCAATACAGGTGGCATTCTCAAAGCCGAGATCGGCATCTGGCTTCGGGACTGGTATTGAGTTGGCTTCAGGCGCCTCTCCAGTACCGACTGAGACATAGCCGCCAGCCTGCATAATCCTGTCGAATGAGGATCGATCCACGACGAGGTCGCGGATGACCGGGAATGCAGAGGATCGGAATGGCTCGATGACGATTTCCTCACCGTCGGAGAACGAGCGCATCTGCAGTTGGCAGGTGGTGGTCTGTAGCGGACCGTGCGCGCTGCCGTTGATCAC
>JBDTCL010000403.1:0-5260 GCA_039923595.1 Antricoccus sp.
GGCGCCTGGAAACCACAAACGAATGAGTGGAATGCCGTCCTGAGGTCGAAGGCAAGATCCCAGATGATCTGGACGGTGCTTACTTCCGAAATACCGAAAACCCCTTGTTGGACGCGATGCGGATATATCACCCTTTCGACGGTGACGGCATGGTTCATATGGTGGCATTTCGGGGCGGTGAAGTGTCCCATCGAAATCGTTTTATCCGCACCGATGGCTTCCTCGCGGAACAGCAAGCTCAAAAGAGTTTGTGGCCAGGTATTGCCGAGCCAATGAAGTTAGCAAAAGTCGATTACGGCTGGGGTGCTCGCGGCCTCCTAAAAGATAGTTCGAGTACCGACGTCGTCGTGCATGGCGGGGAGGTAATTACGTCGTTCTATCAGTGCGGAGATCTCTATCGGATGAGCGGTACCACGTTGGAGACGCTCGGCAAATCGCAGTGGCACGGAGATTTCCCAAGCGCTACTGGCGTCTCGGCTCATCCGAAAGTCGATGAGCACACTGGCGAGATGATGTTCTTCAATTACTCCAATCAGGCGCCCTATATGCATTATGGAGTTGTCGACGAACATCAAAACCTGCTCAATTACTGCGATATTCCGCTGCCTGGTCCTCGGCTGAGCCACGACATGGCGATTACTGAGCATTACTCCGTGCTCAACGACTGCCCGCTGTTCACTGATCCTGAGGCGATCAGAGCCGGCAAACACTCAGTCCGGTTCTTTCCTGATATACCGACGCGTATCGGCGTGATCCCACGGCATGGACAGACCGCTGACCTGCGGTGGTTCGATTTCAAACCGACCTATGTATTGCACTGGATTAACGCTTTTGAAGAAGGCGATTGGGTCGTCATGGACGGCTTCTTTCAAATCAATCCCTCGCCAACTCCGAAAGAAAACCCGACCCTGTATCAAGCGGTATTCCGGATGCTTGATGCCGATGAGAAGCTGCCGCGGATTCATCGGTGGCGGATGAACATGCGCACCGGCCAATCAGAAGAATTCGATCTTACCGACGTGATCTCTGAGTTCGGAATGGTCAACGGGCGGCACTCGGGCAGGCGGCACCGTTACGTTTATGCCGCGACCCGCGTATCAGGGGCGTTTCTGTTCGACGGCTTCATCAAGCACGATCTCGACACGGGCAACCACGAAGTGCTCAAGCTCGAGGCGGGTGTTTTCGGCAGCGAAGCATCAATGGCGCCGCGGACCGGATCCAGCGGCGAGGACGACGGCTACGTCATCACTATTACTACCGACATCAATAACGACAGTTCCGAATGCTTGATCTTTGACGCGAGCGCGTTTTCAAGCGGGCCGGTAGCGCGGATCAAACTTCCAGAACGAGTCAGCAGTGGTAAGAATTCATTCTGGGCAGCAGGTCCTACCATCACCGGTTGGGACACCCACAATGGTCCAGCCGGTCCGCTCGACGATTAATTTTGCGCGCTGCACTGCTCCGCGTAGGCTGCGGTTCGGTCGTTCAGCTGGAGGCGCCAGCAGCGCGTTCGAGTCGGAGTATGACGGCTTTTGAAGTGGGGGTGTTGCTGCGATCAGCGACACTATCGAGAGGTACTAAACCGTTCGCCTCGGGAAAGTATGCGGCGGCGCAGCCGCGCGCGGTGGGGAAGGATACGATCCGAAAATCGCGGATGACCCGGTCAACTCCATCGACCCATTCACTGTGCAGATCGACCACGTCCCCGTCCGCGAAACCGAGCTCAGCGAGGTCCTCCGGGCTGATGAAGACCACTTGCCGACCGCGATGGATACCGCGATAGCGATCATTGAGCCCATAGATCGTCGTATTGAACTGGTCATGTGAACGGATCGTTTGTAGTATCAGTCGGCCCGCAGGCACCTCAATCGGTTCCAAATGATTGACTGTCAGCTGCGCGGTGCCGTTGACGGTCGGGAATCGGCGCTCATCGCGCGGCGGATGCGGCAGGACAAAACCGCCAGTGCGGCGTACTTTTTCGTTGTAATCCTCGCAGCCAGGAATGGTCCGGGCGATATGCGCTCGAATAGTGTCGTAATCGCGCTCAAATCCGTCCCAGTCCACGCTGACTTTGGTGCCGAGGGTGGCGGCGGCGAGTCGACTGACGATGGCGACTTCAGAGAGCAGATTGTCTGCCACCGGCGGCACAGCACCGTGCGAAGCGTGCACGGCGCAGACGGTATCTTCGACCGTCACGAACTGCGCGCCCCCCGCTTGCAGGTCCACCTCAGTCCGGCCGAGTGTCGGCAGGATCAGCGCCTGTTTGCCGACAACACCGTGCGAGCGGTTGAGCTTGGTGGAAACTTGGACCGAAAGCGCAGTGTTTCGTATCGCTGATTCGGCGGCAGCGGTATCAGAAACGGCAGACACGAAATTGCCGCCCAGGGCAAAGAGCACTTTCACCTCGCCGTCGCGCATCCGGCGGATCGATTCGACCACATCGAATCCGTGGTGGCGCGGTGGGTCAAACCCGAACTCACCTTGGATGGCATCGAGAAAAGAGTCTGGCATCTGCTCCCAAATGCCCATAGTTCGATCACCCTGCACGTTGCTATGCCCACGGATCGGTGAAGCGCCCGCGCCCGGTTTGCCGATATTGCCGCGAAGTAGCGGCAGATTGAGAATCTCGCGGATCGTATCAACGGCTTTGCGGTGCTGGGTCAATCCCATTGCCCAAGTGACGATGACTTTGTCAGCTTTGAGGTAACGATCAGCGAGTTCATCGATTTCATGACGTTGTAGACCGGTGGCGGTGAGTACTTCGTCTTCGTCCAGTTGCCTTATGTGGGCTGCGAACTCGTCAAAGCCGCTGCAGTACTCATCAAGAAACTTGTGATCGAGGGCGTCGCCAGTGGCATCCTCGGCTTCGAGTACGCGCTTGCACACTGCTTGCATCAAAGCGAGGTCACCGCCGAGCCGGATTTGCAAGAATTGGTCGGCGAGCTGCGTACCGCTACCGACGATCCCGCTTGGTCGCTGCGGATTCTTGAAGCGCATCAGACCGGCCTCAGGCAACGGATTGATCGCCACAATTGAGGCGCCCGCATCTTTGGCTTCTTCTAGTGCGGTAAGCATCCGAGGGTGGTTTGTACCAGGATTTTGACCCATGATGATGATCAAGTCAGCGAGCGCGAAATCGTTGTACGACACCGTGGACTTGCCAACACCGATCGAATCAGCCATCGCGACACCCGTGGACTCGTGACACATATTGGAGCAGTCCGGCAGATTATTGGTGCCGAATGCCCGGGCGAAGAGTCCATAGGCGTACGCCGCCTCGTTGCTCGCCCGGCCACTTGTGTAGAACGTTGCCCCATCTGGTGAGTCGAGGCCGTTCAGTTCGCGGGCGATAATGCCGAACGCCGCGCCCCAGCTGATTGGGCGATAGTGTTCAGAGTCTGCGCTTTTATAGACCGGTTCGTTAAGTCGGCCCTGCTGGCCCAACCAGTACTCGCTGCGATCAGCCAGATCTGTTACCGAGTGCTCAGTCCAAAAGTCGCTACTGATCAGGAGTGGATCGGCTTCCCACGCAACGGCTTTTGCGCCGTTTTCGCAAAACTCGGCGACTTTACGATTAGGTGGGTCTGGCCACGCGCAACTCATGCAGTCAAAGCCGTCTTTTTGGTTCATCGCGCTCAGCGTTTTGAGGCTACGACGCGGACCCATCTCGCGCAACGCGTGCTGCATCGAGACGGCGACACCGGGAATCCCGGCCGCCCACGTTTTAGGCGGGCTCACTTCAATCTCGCTCAGGTTGGGATCGTCGGCATCACGCTGGGACTTTTTCATGGAAGGCCTCACCGTTTCGAGTATAAGACGCGGGCTGACCGAGCGGGTCGCTCCCAGCGATCGGCTCCGCTCTCGTCGCGCCCCGGCTCAGTGAGTGCGGGCCATCCTGCGATAGGTATAGACGCGCAAATTTGCCAGCCGCGTGCGCATACGTACCGCATGAGCCGCTGCGGCGGCGATTCCACGACCGTTGGCCGCTCGATCGACAGGGCGGCAACGCCTTGGCGTAGATGCGAACATCGAGTTTGACATTGACATTGCGTCAAGTTGCACACTGTTTCTATGGAGTGGTCAATACATGAACTGAGCACGGCAGCTGGCACTACCAGTCGAACCTTGCGGCATTATGGTTCGCTCGGCATCTTGACGCCGGCGCGTACTGGGGCTAATGGGTATCGCTATTACGACCAAAGCGCACTCGTACGGCTGCAGCGAATTCTGCTGCTACGCGAGCTCGGACTTGGACTGACCGATATTAAGAGCGTCCTGGACGGTTCGGCTGACACCGCCGATGCGTTGCGTTCGCATCTCGCAGCGCTCGGTCGCGAACGCGACCGCCTGACGACCGCGATGCGCACGATCACCAACACGATAGAAAAATTAGCGAAAGGCGAGCAGGTGATGGTTGCTGAAGCATTCGAGGGGTTTGATCACACTCAGTACAAATCTGAGGTGGAGGAGCGCTGGGGCCGGGACACCTATGCCAAGGGTGACTCCTGGTGGCGATCGCAAACCGCCGCACAGAAGCAGCAATTCCAGAGTGCTTCGGCGAGTATCGCCGCTGATTTTGGCGCAGCAAACGATCGACAGCTGGCGGCTAATTGTGCGCAGGTGCAAGCTATCTGTCAGCGTCATTTTGATTGGCTAGCGCAGACACCGAGCGGGCCGCCATCTAAGGAGTACTTCAGTGCGCTCGCCCAGATGTATGTCGACGACGAACGTTTTGGCAAAAATTACAATGACCAGAGTCGCAACGACTCGCGACCGGCCGCAGAGTTGGTACGCGATGCGATGGTGATCTATGCCGAGCAGCGGTTGTAACCGCCCCACGCGCGTCACTTTCGCACACGCAATTGCGTGATAGCGGGTGCAAACGTGACGCGCGTGAGCATTTGCTCGACACTGATGATCAAGCTATACAAGACCATTTTCATAGGCGTAGCTCACGACAGCGGCCCGGTCGCGGCACGACGTTTTCGCGAGTATGTGGTTGATATGGGTCTTAACAGTGCTCATCCCAAGAACAAGCTCACGGGCAATCTGCTGATTCGACAGACCTTGCGCGATGAGGTGAATCACGTCAAATTCGCGACTGGTCAGGCCTGCAGCGTCAGCGGCTGGGGCAACCGTCTGCTGACCGAGTAGCGCCGCCATCGCCCGGGCGTCCAGAAGCGATCGGCCTTCTGCGGCCGCGCTTATGGCCGCCGCGATGGTCTCGGCCGCGGCGTCTTTGTTGAGGAAGCCCGCAGCG
>JBDTCL010000404.1:0-9010 GCA_039923595.1 Antricoccus sp.
AGGCCAAATAGCGTAGCCAAATCGCGCGCTTCGGCCTTCATAAAGCTTGGTTTCTCTTTCGGCTCAGCCCACATTTCCTGCGTCGCCGTCCGGAAGATTGTCATCCAAGACAAGCCGGTGTAGGCGACAAGCACGAGCGAAATGACACCGATTCCGCTTGCCTGATCCCGGGCGGCCGATAACACCTTGGTAATCAAGTCGCCGGCGCCACCGGGCACCGCAGAGGACACTGACTTCGTCAATGAATTGAGCAGTGCGTCATTGCCACGCAGTGCAAACCCCAGAATTGCCACACCAAGCAGCAACAACGGAAAGATCGCTAGAAATGACCGGTAGGTCAAACCCGCAGCAAAAATCGTACCTTTTCGTTCAGTGAATCGCGTCCCCGCGTTGATCAGATGATCGAGCCAGCCGTATCGCTGGCGCAACTGATCTAGCTTGCCGGGCTTATCAGTTTTTTCAGGCTTGTTAGATTTATCAGACTTATTGGCGCTTTGGTTCTGCTGCTCCTCTGATGTGAGCGTAGCGGTAGAACTAGCCATCACAAACTCTCCTTAGCGAGGGCAAAGCGCGCAATTTGATCCCATGAGCCGTCGGTATTCTGCCGATGCAACGCGATGTGATCGACCACGAAGTCAGCTTTGAAGTCTTCCAGACGTTCGTACACTTCATCGAGCAATTGCGGCGTGACATTTTGGGCAACGGTGACGTGTGGATGGTAAGGAAATGCTAACGGCGTGTCGAAAGGCCCTTGCCTAAGCTCTTGGGCCAGAACTTCGCACTCGGAGATGCCTTTTGAAACGGCCACAAACACCACATCCGAGATGGGCCGAAAAGTACCCGCTCCCCGCAGACCCAGTGCAAAACCATGGGTTTGCGCACACGTCGCCGACATCTGACAAAGCACCTGATCAAGATCGGCGGTCCCGATCGAGGTCGGTGGGATAAGCGTCACGTGCGGCGTCACTAAGTGAGCGAGCGGGTCACCTGCGCGTGCCCGACACGCGGTTAATTGCTCATTCCAGGGGGGCGGTATGACAATAATGGCACCGAGAGTGACCTGCTCTTGATCGAGATCTAGCGGCGTATGTGTTGGTTTGACCCCGCGCACTAAAGAAGGTCGCGGCCGTTGATTGGAACTCATCACGGCGACCAGTTAAGTCCGCACAGGCTCACGGCCTAGACCCATTGCGCTGGCAGCCGACTGATAGGTCACTGCAGCAACGGATCGAGCGCGCGCTGCTCCATCGGCCAAGGTCCGATCGAGCTCGGCCGGATCGTCAAGGATTTCCCGAGTGCGCAGCCCAATCGGCTCGAAGGTCGCTACTACTGCATCGGCGACATCGCTTTTGAGAACCCCATAGCCTTTGCCCTCGTAATCCATTGCGGTTTGGGCTGCATCTCGCCCGGTGAGTGCCCCAAGGATCGTCAGCAGATTAGCGATACCCGGCTGCCGATCGGGATCATAGTTGATCACACCAATCGAGTCGGTGACCGCGCTCTTGATCTTTTTGGACATCTGAGCGGGGGTGTCGAGGATATTGACCAGTGAATTCTCGGTGGCTGTCGACTTGCTCATTTTCCCGGTCGGATTTTGCAAATCGACGATGCGACCGGCCGACTTGGGGATAAATCCTTCGGGCAGCACAAATGTGTGACCGAATCGGTTGTTAAAGCGATTAGCCAGATCTCTAGTCAATTCGATGTGCTGTCGCTGGTCTTCGCCGACCGGTATCGCCTGCGGTTGGTACAGCAGAATGTCAGCAGCCATCAACATGGGATAGGTAAAGATGCCGACAGATGTCCCCTCCAACCCACCTTTGATCGACTTATCCTTGAACTGTGTCATCCGACTGGCTTCGCCGTACCAGGTGATGGTTTGTAATAGCCATGCGAGTTGAGCGTGCTCGGGCACGTCGCTTTGGGCGAATAGTGGTGATCGTTGTGGATCGATGCCCATCGCCAAAAGCTGAGCGGCGCAGACCCGCACTCGGCGACGCAGCTCTGCCGGCTCGGGATTGATAGTGAGCGCGTGCAGATCGACAAGGCAGTAGGTTGCGTCGTGGGTTTCTTGCAACGCCACCCAGTTACGTAGCGCGCCGAGGTAATTGCCGAGGTGAAACGAATCCGCGGTCGGCTGAATGCCGGAAAACACACGTAATCGGTTGGTCACTGGTAACAAGCATCCCTTCGGTTGGTTGTTCATCACGCATGAGCAGGTGGATGATTAACGCTGCTATCTTCCGATGGCCTCAGCGAAACCCCGCAGCGCGGCGAGCACCGCATCATCTTGCTCAGGCGTGCCAATGGTGATCCGGATCCCGTCACTAGCAAAGCCACGCACGCTGATTTGCTGCGCGAACAGATGTGCGACTAGTTGCGGCGTGCTTTCCCCCGTCGCCAGCCAGATGAAGTTGCCTTCCGATTCCGGAACGGTGAATCGGAGTTCGCGCACCGCGCCGACGAACCGCTCCCGCTCCTCCACGGTGTCAGCCACCCGCGACTTCAGTTCCGCTGCTGCAGCCAAGCTGGCTAATGCTGCGACCTGCGCGACGCTTGAGACACTAAATGGCATCATCGACTTGGCGACTGACTGCGCAACTACGGGGTCATCAGCGACGAGATAGCCGACCCGCAACCCGGCCAGACCATATGCCTTGGAAAAGGTACGAAGCACTGCAACATTGGTGCGGCCACGCATCAGTTCGATTCCATCGGGAACGTCGGAATTGGTGACGTACTCGGTATATGCCTCATCGATGATCACCAGCACATGATCAGGGACAGCATCGAGAAAGGCGCTCAACTCATCGCGGGTGACCGCGGTGCCGGTGGGGTTGTTCGGATTGCACACGACCACGACCCGAGTGCGATCGGTGATGGCCGCGAGCATGGCGCTCAAGTCGTGCCGAAAATCCTTCAGCGGCACCTGCACTGAGGTCGCACCCACGATTTCGACAATGAGCGGATATGCCTCGAAGGAGCGCCACGCATAGACCACCTCGTCGTCTTGATCACAAAAGGCTTGCAGAATCTGTTGAAAGACGCTGACCGAGCCACAACCAGTCGCCAATTGGTCTGGCCGAACGTGAAGGGTCTCGGCGAGTTTGGCGACTAAGGCGTTCGCCCCTGAATCGGGGTACCTGTTGACTGTCCTCGCGGCGTTGCTGATCGCCTGCACGACCGACGGCAGCGGTTCGAGCGAATTTTCATTACTCGCGACCTTGATCGTCGCCGCTGCCCCTGGGACGTAGGGAGGTAATGCCTCAATGCGCTTCCGAGGCTGGACGCTCACTGTCGACTCCTAATTCTGCGATTGCCTGGTGCGATTTGTTTGCCCGAATCACAAACGGTCGCGCCGCGCCGAGGGCAATGCTCGGGCACGAACACGACCGTTCGATGGGTGAATTACTTACCTGGGTAGCTTCGTTCAGCCGGTCCGGTATAGATCTGACGAGGACGCCCGATCTTGCCCTTAGGATCGTTAATCATCTCGCGCCATTGGGCAATCCAGCCTGGCAGCCGGCCAAGAGCAAACAACACTGTGAACATCGGTGTCGGGAAGCCCATGGCCTTGTAGATAAGACCGGTGTAGAAATCGACGTTCGGATAAAGCTTGCGCTCGGTGAAGTAGTCATCGGAGAGCGCAATCTCCTCGAGCTGCATTGCCAGATCGAGCAGTGGATCAGGCTTATTCATTCGCTCCAGAACATCGCGGACAGCCTTTTTGACGATCGCGGCGCGTGGATCGTAGTTCTTGTAGACCCGGTGCCCGAAGCCCATCAGCTTGACGCCATCTTCTTTGTTCTTGACCTTGGTCATGAAGTCTTTGGGATCGGTACCGTTTTCGTGCAGATCACCAAGCATCTCAAGGACCGCCTGGTTCGCGCCGCCGTGGAGTGGCCCAAACAGCGCATTGACCCCGGCACTGACCGAGGCAAAAAGGTTGGCCTGAGCTGAGCCGACGAGTCGCACCGTGGACGTCGAACAGTTCTGCTCATGATCGGCATGCAAGATGAAGAGCATGTCGAGCACCTTCGACATCACCGGATCAATCTCGAAATGTTCGGCCGGGACACCAAAAGTCATCCGCAAGAAGTTCTCGACGTAGCCGAGCGAGTTATCGGGGTAAAGGAACGGCTGGCCGACTGACTTCTTGTAAGCGTAAGAGGCGATTGTCGGCAGTTTGGCCATCAGCCGCACCGTGGATAATTCGACATGATTCTGGTCAAACGGATCCAGGCTGTCCTGGTAGAAGGTCGAGATCGCGCTGACACCCGATGAGAGCACTGCCATGGGGTGCGCGTCACGCGGGAATGCCTCGAAGAAACGCCGCATTTCTTCATGCAGCAGAGTGTGCCGACTTATCCCGTTCTGAAACTCCGACAGCTGATCGGCGTTGGGTAGCTCACCGTAGATCAACAGGTACGAGGTTTCCAAAAAGGTGGAATTTTCAGCCAGTTGATCGATCGGATAGCCGCGATAACGCAAGATTCCGGCATCACCATCGATATATGTGATAGCTGACTCGCACGAGGCAGTGTTGACGAAGCCGACATCGAGCGTCACCTTCTTCGTCGTCGAAAGTAACTTCGAGATTTCTAGACCGTCTGAGCCTTGAGAGGCCTTAACGATTGGCAGGTCGAGCTCGCCTTCGGGGTACTTCAGCGCATAATCGGTCACGTTCTCCGCCTAACTCATGAGGAATTTCTGCCTCATCTATGTTCGGGACACCGCTGCGAGATGCGCAACGACTCACTTGACCGCCACGATCGGTGACAGCCTTATCAACATATTCGGTTGTCGATAAGTGTATGCGGGCGGCTACCCCACGGTCACGATGGCTGCCCAACAATGCTTTGTGCCAGTATCTAGGGTATGAGTAGTTTCGCTTCCAATCACGAAGTTGCCGGCGCGGATGGCGCGCTCCTGCGGGTGTTTTGCGCAGGCCCGCTCGATGGCGACATTGTGCTGTGTCTGCACGGCATCGGGCAGTCAGCACTCGCTTGGTCAGCACTTGGCGCAGTTGCCGAACAACATCACTGGCGCGTTATTGCTGCTGACCTGCGTGGGCACGGTGGATCAGACAAGCCACTCGATGCATACGGGGACAGTCGGCTGTGGGCTGAGGATGTGCAAGCGTTACTCGAGGATGCAGGTGCATCGCCCGACGCTCGCGCGATCCTGGTCGGCTGGTCCTACGGCGGTGCCGTTCTCACCGATTACCTCACCGTCTACGGCGATACGTTGGTTCGAGCAGTAGTTACAGCTGGCGCAACTAATAAGCTCGGGCCCGCCGTCAGCGCATACATACAGCCCCCCTTTGGCGCGCTGACCAAGAGGATCATGACCGAGGACGGGCCAGCCATAGCTGCTGATCTATTAGATTTGTGCACTTCTACACCTCTTGAGCCGGCCTACCGCGAGGCTCTGCTGGTCGAAGCAGTGAAGTGCCCTGCCTACGTACGTAACTCCATGTTCCGCCGCCAAGTTGACAACGACGCGGCCGTTGCCGCGTTCGGCGGCCCGTGGCTAGTTACCCACGGCACCAAGGATCAAATGTTTACCATTGACTTGGGAAAACACTTGGCCGAGACTGCGCCCAACGGGTCGTTGAGCAGCTACGAAGACGCGGGTCATCTGCCCCTCTGGGATGATCCGGTCCGATTCATCAGCGAACTTGATCAGGTCATCAAGGAAAGTAGGTAAGACCATGATCGGCTACCGCGGGCTTCGCATTAATCGATCAAGACCGATCCACCGGAACTAACCGGATTTCATCTTTTTGGGAGGCAGCGGGACAAAGAAGCTCGTCTGTCGCATGTATCGGTTGTATCCGGGTCGCTTTGACATCGAGCGCTCCAGCAATTTCGCGCCGCTAAGGAAAACGAGCAAGTAGGTCATCGCAACTGGGGAGAGGATGGTGAGCGCTCCGGGCCAGGCCTCAGCGCTGATCAGGAAAACCCCCCACCATAGGCACGCGTCGCCGAAATAGTTCGGATGCCGGGTCCACGACCACAGTCCGCTGCTCATAATTTTGCCCTTGTTCGCCGGATCGCTTTTAAATGCCGACAACTGGGCATCACCCACGGTCTCAAGCGCGATACCAACCACGGCGATCACCGCTCCAATCCACATCAGCGGTCCAATCGGGCGATCAGTGATCGCAGCGACTTGCACGGGCAAGCTTATGAACCAGGCGAGAAACGCCTGCAATAGGTAAACCTTGCGAACGGTGTAAAGGAATGAGCCGTCGCCCTTGCGCAGAATTCTCTCGTATCGCGGATCTTCACCGTGGCCCGCAGTTTTAAGCGCGAGATAGATGGAAAGTCGAAGTCCCCATACGGCGACAATACCGAGAATGATCCACCGGCGTGATGAACTAGCAGTCCCGAGGATCGCCGCGACGATCGCCGCGGCTACGAACATTACGCCCCACGCGACATCGATGACGTTGACCCGACCGATGCGATGTCCGATCGCAGCGGCCACATGACGAACATGATGGCGCCGACACACCCAGCGCTTAGGGCGAGAAAGTTCATTCGACGCGCGTGCCGAGAACCTGATCAACGCCCATCCGATTCTCGGCGAAAGCCAGTGGGCTACCGATCAGATACAGTCGCCGAACTCGAGCCACTTCAATACCCAACACCCTAATCGCTGCCTCCAAGTTATCTTCCAATCGCCGATACCAAACATCGATCGTCTGGACATACTCATGCCTTAGCGATGGCACGTCAATCACCTCGAAGATTGCCTTGCTCAATTACTCGCCAGGAGTGAGCAGTTCATGAATCTGCTCGACATAGGTCGGAAAGTTTCATTGTGCTATATGCTCGCCCATTTCTAATGAGACGATCGCATCGGAAAGCGATTCATTAAGGTAGCGGTAGACCTGGACCCGACACTCGTTGCGCGTCCTTAAGCCCGTAATCTGGCGCCGCACCGCACCAAGCTCACGGGGGCTCCACAAGACTTGCGCCAATGCACCGCGATTTTTACGACGACAGGCGGTGCCTCAACTGCTGTCGCGATTTTCTCAGCGGTCGAGCGAGTCGCCTCAGATCTCCTTGCCGTCCCGATCAGACTGAGGAAACTTCGGTCTCGGTGAAATAGGTACTCGACGGGTCCATAGTCTGATTCCCTGCCAATAAATTCGAGCCGAAACCCACAACGGTTCGAGAGGCCTGCGCAACGCTAACCACAAGACGGACCGCCAATTTGCCGGCGTCCGCGTGCCCGACATGGTCGCAACAAATGGTGGCTGATCCGCACGGTGCAAGCTCACGACGATATTGAGCGAATCATCCGGTACTGGCACTCGCACCTTGTATTCACCGGAGACATCATTGAACGGCGAGACGTACATATGTTTGTCAAAGCTGGCGTGGCCGCGTTGGTCTGGAGCGGCAACGTATGCCGTCCGATCGCCATAGGTGTTGTGCACTTCGATGACGACACCCCGTGGCTGACCATCGCGTCCGAAGCACCAAAAGACGCTGATCGGGTTGAATACATACCCAAATGTTCGAGCGTTTGTCAGCATTCTGATCGAGCCGCCATCGAGCTGCAGACCACGTTCGGCACCGATGTGCTCAATATTTTGTTTGATCGATCGGTGTCGGTCCCCTACATGATCAGCTGCTCTAAATTTCGCGAACGGACCGTAATGCGGCAACTGGTCTAGGTCAACGAGCCATTGATAACTGGCATAGGTGAACCGGTTTTTAATCGGTCCGATGCGGCCGTGGCCGATGGATGTGCGGTAGATCGCGGCGTTACTCACGCCGCCAACTCCGCCGCTGATGCAGGGCTGTTCGTCTCCCATCGCGCGCCGAGCCGCTGGGCAGCACGCAGCCCAGAAAGGGCGCCGTCTTCGTGGAAACCCCAACCGTGATAAGCACCGGCAAAAACTATTCGATCGGTATTGATCAGTGGCAAGCGTTGCTGCGCAGCCACCGACGACGGGGTGTAGATCGGGTGCTCATAATGCATCTGCTCAATAATTGTGTTCGGGTCCACAAGCTGCGCACCACCGAGCGTGACGATAAATCGTCGACCACCCACCACGGGCAATCGCTGTAACCGGGTCATGTCATAGCTCACCGTGACCTGACCTTGCGGCATGGCAGCATCTGGGCGCAAGTAGTTCCACGACGCGCGCGCAGCCTTCGCCGTGGGCAGAATTGAGGTATCGGTATGAAGTAGAGCCGTATTTGATGAATACGGCATGGCGCTTAAAACTTCCTGTTGCACCGCTGATGGGTCGGTCAACATCTTCAAAGCTTGGTTGGGATGCGTTGCGATTACGACGCAATCGTAGGTATCGCTGTGACCGTCAACGGTCGTTATCTGCACGCCAGCGGCGGATTCCAGAACACTCGCCACCGGCGATGAAAGCCTGATATCGCCTATGTTAGCGGCGATCTTTTGTACATATTGTTTCGAGCCGCCCACTACCGTTCGCCACGTAGGTGATCCGGTGACGTTCAGCATGCCGTGATTGTTCAAAAATGCCAGCAGATACCTTGCCGGGTAATGTAGCGCGCTAGCCGGATCGCAAGACCAGACCGCTGCCACCACCGGCGTCATGAAGAATGTCTTGAAGTATTCGCTAAATCCACCGTCATCGAGAAATGCCTCGAGAGTCTGGTCTGGCCCTGTGGATTGCTCCGCGAGCAAGGCCTTAGCCATTCGGTGAAACTTCACAATCTCGGCGAGCATTCGTAAATACTGTGGTCTCACAAGAGACTTCGGCTGCGCGAATATCCCGAGCGCGCCTTTGGCGCCTGCATACTGAAGGTCAGTGCGATCACATCTGACCGACATACTCATATCAGATTCTTGAGTTACCACACCGAGATCATCAAATAGCCGGATCAAGGTCGGATAGGTGCGATCATTGTGCACGATGAACCCAGTATCGATTTGCAAAGTTTGCCCATCAACTGTGACCTGATGCGTATCGGCGTGACCGCCAAGCCGATCATCGGCTTCATAAAGGCTT
>JBDTCL010000405.1:0-2787 GCA_039923595.1 Antricoccus sp.
AAAGATCAAAGGAGGGCGAGCAATGCCACACTTGATAGCCCGAACTCCCGCTCACTGCGGTGACCTAGTCTGATCATTGTGCGTTCTTCACCGATTACTGACCTAGACGATACGAGCGACATCCTGCACGGTGTGAACGTCCCCGATCCATATCGATGGCTTGAATACCCTGACTCTGAGCGAACCCGCCAATGGGTAGTGGCCCAAAATGCGTACACAGAGTCTGTCCTGGCCGATCTACCCGCACGTGGCTGGTTCATCGACACCCTGAACTCAGCACTGTCGAAACAGAGCGCTGGTACGCCCCGCAAACAGGGCGGCTGGTACACGCTCACCCGTAACGACGGCGCCCACAATCAAGATATTTGGTACATCGCGCCGTCACTTGAGAAGCTCGCTGCAGGCGGCCGCGTGCTGATTGACCCGAACTTGCTCTCCGAGCAGCAAACGACAGCGGTTACCGGCGTAGAGATCAGTCCTGATGGGCAGTACGCGGCCTTCACCGTCAGCGAGGGCGGTAGTGATTGGCAGTCCATCAGAGTTTTAAACCTTCAAGATCGATGCGAAACTGCTGATTTGATTACTCAATCGAAGTTTTGCATGCCGCGCTGGACACCGAATAGCAAAGGCTTTGTTTACGGATATTTTGCTGACAATCCAGACGGCGCGAACGCGGGCCAGCAGCCGCCTGCTGCGCTCCGCTATCACCACCTCGGAGAACCTCAAGAGAACGACCGCGTTATCTGGTCAGCGATCAACGATGCTGGCGTATTACCGTTGGCCGAGTTCGATGATGCTGGACACTGGATGTTTCTGCATCTTTATCGGGGCAGCGAGCCGGTAAACCGGCTTTGGATATACCCGATCGTCGACGGTGAGTGCGCTGAACCGATCAAACTAATCGACCAAGAAGATGCATCGTACGAGTTCGTCACCATGCACGGCGAGCAGGCTGTGCTCGTGACCAACGAGGATGCCCCCAACGGCCGCGTAGTCACGATGGATCTGAGCGCCGGCATTATGACTGAAGTCGTTGCAGAATGCGAAGCGGTCATCGAACACGTCCACGCGGCAGGCGATTCGATCATCGTGGTGCGACTGCAAGATGCGCAACCCACCATCGATCGAGTCCGACTCGGCTCCGGCCAGATCACTCAGCTCGCAATTTACTGCGCCGAGGTGCTCGATATAAACGGCAATACCGATGACGATGAAATATTCATCGGCTCGTCATCGCCCACAGCGTCGCGGCAGTCATTTCGAGTGAACCTCACCACTGGCGATGTCGTCCGCATGCAACTGAAACTGCCGTCGATTCCGGGACGCCCAGCATCAAAATGGCTACCCCCGCAGACAATCACCGAACGTCGCGAAGCCCGCTCGAAAGACGGCGAGACCATCGGCTACTTCTTGATCCGTGCGGAGGGCGCCGAGAGCGATAGGCCGCGACCGACAATCTTGTACGGCTACGGCGGATTCGACATTCCGATGCTCGCCGGTTATCAGCCCGGTTGGGCGGCGTGGCTCCAAGCAGGTGGCGTGCTGGTGATCGCCAATCTGCGTGGCGGTGGCGAATATGGACGTGCTTGGCATGACGCGGGCCGGCTGGGAAACAAACAGAATGTTTTCGATGACTTCATCGCGGTGGCCGAGGAGTTGATCGACAGTTCAATCACGACCTCCGGCCAACTGGCGCTGCATGGGCGCAGCAACGGCGGTCTGCTGGTCGGTGCGGTGATGATTCAGCGACCCGATCTCGCAGCGGTCGCCTTGCCCAAGGTCGGCGTGCTGGACATGCTCCGCTTCCATAAGTTCACCTCAGGGGCGAACTGGGTCAGTGACTACGGATCGCCCGACGACCCGGAAATGTTCGAGGTATTGCGGGCCTATTCACCGTTACACAATGTGCTCGACGGCACTGCTTATCCAGCAACTTTGGTGATGACTGGCGATCATGATGACCGCGTCGTGCCTGCCCACAGCTATAAATTCACCGCGCAACTGCAGCATGCACAAGTCGGTGATGCGCCGATCTTGGCCCGGATCGAGACCGCGACCGGACACGGTACGGGTAAACCAAGGACAATGGTGGTTTCAGAGTGGGCAGATATGCTCGCTTTCGCCGCCAATTACACCGGACTGGTCCCCGACCACGCGGACAAGTTCAATGAGTAAAGGACCGCAGTGAGCTCCAGCGACTACACCGATCCGGCGTTAATCCGTAATTTTTGCATCATTGCCCATATTGATCACGGCAAGTCCACGCTGGCCGATCGGATGCTTGAAGTCACCGGCGTCGTTGATAAGCGTCTGATGCGCGCCCAGTATTTGGACCGGATGGATATCGAACGCGAGCGCGGGATCACCATCAAGGCGCAGAATGTCCGCTTGCCTTGGGCCGGCGCAGATCAGCGCGGCTACACCCTGCATATGATCGACACCCCGGGACACGTGGATTTCACCTATGAGGTTTCACGATCGCTGGCCGCTTGCGAAGGTGCGGTGCTGCTCGTTGATGCAGCCCAAGGCATCGAGGCTCAGACTCTGGCCAACCTCTATCTGGCGATGGAGAACGATCTCACGATCATTCCGGTGTTGAACAAGATCGATCTGCCAGCCGCTCAACCGGATCGATATGCCGAGGAGATCGCACATATTATCGGCTGTGAGCCGGACTCGATTTTGCGGATCTCCGGCAAGACTGGTGCCGGTGTCGAGGAGTTGCTTGACCTGATCGTTGAGGAAATCCCGGCACCGACTGGGGATCCTGATGCCCCAGCGCGCGCG
>JBDTCL010000406.1:0-4881 GCA_039923595.1 Antricoccus sp.
GAGCAGTCGTTGCTCGCTGGACGATACCGGCTCGATAGCCTGCTCGGTCGCGGCTCGATGGGCGCAGTGTGGAAAGCGCACGACGTCATTTTGCGCCGGTCGGTCGCGGTCAAAGAGGTACTCCTACCGTCAACTCAATCCGATGCTGAAAATAGCGTCGCTCGTGAACGCGCGTTGCGAGAGGCACGCGCTATTGCGGCGCTATCGCATCCAAATGTCGTGACATTGTTTGACGTTGTCGATGAAGACGGTCGACCTTGGGTGGTCATGGAGTTGGTTCCCGCGCCGAGTCTGGCCCAGATCTTGCGTGATCGCGGTCCACTCTCACCTATCGAAACTGCCCGCATCGGACTTGCCGTCCTCGGTGCGCTCGACGCGGCGCATCAGGTGGGGATCACCCACCGCGACGTCAAGCCGGGCAACATTCTCGTCTCAGACGACGGCCGGGTAAAACTTGCCGATTTTGGCATCTCGCGCAAGGTCGATGAATCGCAACTGACCCAGACCGGCCTTATGGTCGGATCACCGTCCTATATCGCTCCGGAAGTGGCACGCGGCAAAGAGGCAGGCAGGCCAGCGGACATCTGGGGACTTGGCGCCACGATGCACTGCGCAGTCGAAGGGACACCACCGTTCGATCTCGGCGACCCAGTTTCGACCCTCACCGCAGTTGTCGGTGATCCACCACGCCCCGCACCACATGCCGGACCGCTCGGTCCCATCCTGGCGCGGACTCTCATCAAAGATCCCCGCGAACGGATTACCACCGCAGCACTTCGAGAAGCGCTTTCAGCGATCGCGAGCCAATCTGCCGCGACCATGATGCGTCCAACGATAGTGCCGCGTCCTTCGGCGGCCCCCCCGGTCGTGGGCGGCCAGCCACGGTCCTTCGCTGCCGGAGCAGCCCCAGGCTCGCGGACCACCGTACAACCGACCTACGCATCGCCGCCGCGCACGACGTCAACTGGTGTGCAGCCGGGTGGACCGCCGTTCAATGCCTACCGCGCACCGATCTCAGCACCTCAGCAGACCGGGATGTACCGACCCCCACCGACCGGCGTTTCGAGTCCACGTTCGGGGGCAATGCAGGGACCTCCCCCCGTCTCGCGCAAGCCCGGCCGCAGCAGACTCATCGGTGCGATCGGTGGAGCAATCGTCATGATCGGGATTATCATCGCGCTTGTCATCGTGTTGCTGAACAACAAATCGGGTTCCGGGCAGGCTGATCGCAGCACGTCGAACTCACCGTCAGCGAGCGGCTCCAGTTCCTCAGGGTCTTCCAGCACTAGCGCCTCCCCGGCGACCGTCACCAATGGATCGGCAAGCGGCACAATCGTCGTCTCGGGTGCTGCGTTACCGTTCAATTTTTCCCTCGACTCAACTTGGACGATGAGCAAACAGACGGACGCCCGAGTCGAATTCACGAAAAGTTCCGCAGCCGCTAATGTGCCAGGCCTGCAATCAAAAATTACGATCATCGCGGACCCAATCCCGAATGGGTCATCTGTCGATGCTCTTATCAAATCCAAAATGGGCCAAGAAGGTTCACCATCCCAACTCCCTGACTATCAGCAGATCTCCTACGACAACAGCAAAAAAGACGCCGTCGCGTGGAAATATCAAAACACCCTGAGCGGTTTGCCCCGCGCGGGATTTCTCTACGCCAAGCAGATCAATTCCACTGCATGGCAAATCATCGCAGGCGGGCCATCGGCCAGTGCTGATCCGCTGATGCAAACCGTCAATACAATCGCGACCTCATTTAAGGCAGGATAATTACGTGCTCAGCACTGCTCAGTTACGCCTACAGGTGCACGCCTGGATCGGCGATGACCCAGATTCCGCCAGCCGCGACGAACTTACCGCCCTTGTCGATGCGCTTCCTGGCTCAGAAGCGCAACTACAGGACCGGTTCAGTGGTCCGCTGACCTTCGGAACTGCAGGCCTGCGCGGACCGCTGCGCGCCGGGCCAAACGGGATGAATCGCGTCGTCGTGGCGCGCGCTGCCGCCGGACTCGCGGCCTACCTCGATCAGGTCGACGCCACCGGACCGGTCGTCATCGGCTTCGATGCTCGTTATGGCAGTGAGCAATTCGCACACGACACCGCACGAATCATTCAAGGCAGCGGGCGAACAGCAATGGTGCTCCCGCGCGCACTACCCACTCCAGTGCTTGCATTCAGCGTCCAGCACCTCAACGCTGCAGTAGGGGTCATGGTGACTGCCAGTCACAATCCACCAGCCGATAACGGTTACAAGGTGTACCTCGGCGGCGCCGCTGGCCGCGATGCGCAAATTGTGCCGCCGGCTGATAGCGGTATCTCCAACTGCATCGCGGCAATCGACACCGTTTTTGATCTGGCCCGTGCTGACCAGTACGAGATACTTGACGAGTCGATCGTCGAGGCCTACGTGGCCGCAGCAGCAGGTGTCGTGTTGCCTGACTCGCCGCGCGACCTAGTGGCGGTCTCAACGGCATTGCACGGCGTGGGCGGACCCATTCTTGCCAGTGCCTTTGCCCGCGCAGGATTTGCCGCACCGATCGCGGTCGCCGAGCAACAACTGCCCAATCCGGACTTCCCAGGATTAGCATTTCCCAATCCCGAAGAGCCAAATGTGATGGACGCCGTCATCAAGCTCGCTCAACAAGCGAACGCCGATATCGCTATCGCCAACGATCCGGACGCGGATCGGTGTGCAATTGCCGCCGTGTTGGACGGTCAATGGCGCGCATTGCGCGGCGACGAATTGGGCATTTTGCTTGCCGAGCATCTCATTCGGCGCGGGGAGCAAGGCACCTACGCCACCACGATCGTCTCTTCGTCCTTGCTCGGAAAACTCTGCCAACGTCGCGGTGTGCCGTATGCGGCGACCCTCACTGGCTTCAAATGATCGTCAGGGCGTCGGACTTGACCGGCGTACCGTTGCGCTTCGGCTACGAGGAGGCGATCGGCTATTGCGTCGATCCAGGGTCGGTCAATGATAAGGATGGCATTACCGCTGCACTGCTCGTTGCAGAGCTCGCTGCGACATTGAAGCGCGACGGGTCAAGTCTTGAGCAACGACTGGCAGAGATCTATCAAGAGTTTGGTTTTCACTGCACCGATCAGGTCTCGGTACGTGTGCAGGATCTATCCATCATCGCGGGCACAATGACCCGGCTTCGCGCGCAGCCACCCATCACACTCGCACAATGGTCAGTGCAAACGCACGATCTATTGCCTGCGACTGATGGCCTCATCTTGAGTGGTGACGGTGTCCGAGTGATCATCCGGCCGAGTGGAACCGAACCGAAACTGAAGGCATATCTGGAAGTTGTGGATGATGACCGCGCTGAGGCCGATCGCCTTTTGGCCCAGCTGAAGAAGGCCGTCCGGACATTGATCAGTTGATGCCTTACACCGCACCAAATTGACGATCGCCGGCATCGCCAAGCCCAGGCACGATATATCCGGACTCGTTGAGGCGTTCATCAATCGACGCGGTGACCACTCGCAGCGGCATCCCGCTGCGCTCAAGTGCGGCTAACCCTTCGGGGGCGGCAAGTACGCACAGAACGCTGATATCGGTTGCGCCGCGATCGGTCAACAATCCGCACGCATGCAGCAGCGACCCACCGGTAGCGAGCATCGGGTCCAGCACGAATACCGGACGGCCGCTCAATGACTGCGGCAATGACTCCATATAAGCCCTCGGCTGCAGGGTCTGCTCATCACGAGCGAGACCGACGAACCCCATTTGTGACTCAGGCAGTAGCGCCATCGACGCCTCCGCCATTCCAAGGCCAGCGCGCAATACCGGCACCAGCAATGGTGGGTTAGCTATTGCAGTGCCATTCGTGCGTGCCACCGGCGTCATCAGCGGTATCGAGGTGACCTGCAGCTCGCGAGTCGCTTCATATACCAGACACAACGTCAATTCGCGTAATGCAGCGCGAAAGGTCGCATTGTCGGTGCGCACATCACGAATCGTGGTCAGCCGAGAAGCAGCGAGCGGGTGGTCTACAACAATTGTCTGCACGCGTTGACAGTAGTGGATCCCTCGCGCCGAGGCGAGCGTCGTAAACTTCGCGTTATGAGTTCACCTCGCAAGGCAGCCTTGACACATGGCGAGGCGACCAGACCCTTAGCCGATCTCGTCGATTCCAATAGCGCCTTGCGTACCTTCCTGCATGGACTTCCCGGTGTCGACCAGGTCGGCGCGCAGCAGCGAGCAGCAGCGCTCGCCACCCGTTCAATCAAGGCTGCCGCCAAGAGCGAGGCGATAGATCTTGCGATCAGCATGATCGATCTGACCACGCTCGAAGGCACTGATACGCCGGGCAAGGTGCAGTCTCTATGCGCTAAAGCGCGCTGCCCGGATGCCTCAGATCCGAGCACACCGAGGGTGGCCGCGGTGTGCGTTTACGGCGACATGGTGCAGTATGCGCGCGAGCCGTTGGCTGACTCGGGAATCGGGATCGCTGCGGTCGCCACAGCTTTTCCCTCGGGCCGGGCCTCACAAGCAGTGAAATTGGCGGACGTCGCCTACGCAGTCAACTCAGGCGCGAGCGAAATCGATATGGTGATCGATCGCGGGGCTTTTCTGCAAGGGCACTACCTCGCCGTTTACGACCAGATTGTGGCAGTTAAGGCTGCCTGCGCCGATGCTCACCTCAAGGTCATCTTTGAGACTGGCGAACTGGTGACGTATGACAATGTGCGACGCGCATCCTGGCTGGCGATGCTCGCCGGGGCCGACTTCATCAAAACTTCGACCGGCAAAATATCGCCCGCTGCCACCCTCCCGGTCACCACAATCATGCTCGAAGCAGTGCGTGATTGGCACCGCATCACCGATACCCGGATTGGCGTAAAACCCGCTGGCGGCATCCGCACCAC
>JBDTCL010000407.1:0-6751 GCA_039923595.1 Antricoccus sp.
GTTCCTGCATCAGAGTGATCATCTCAGGCACATGGCCAGTCGCCCGCGGTTCGTAGGACGGCGGCCGGTTACCTAGGACGTCATAGGCCCGGGTGCACGCGCGCTCATTCTCGTACGCCCATTTCCACCATTCGACGCCCGCTTCGGCAGATTTCGTCAGGATCTTGTCGTCGATATCGGTGACATTACGGACCATGGTCACCTCAAAACCACTGCGTGTGAGCCACCGCCGCAGAATATCGAACGCCACCGCAAATCGCATATGGCCGATATGCGGCTGTCCCTGAACGGTGATGCCGCAGATATACATCGAGACTTCGCCATCGACGAGGGGTACGAAATCCCTCGTCGTGCGGGTCTTGGTGTCATATAGGCGCAGGCTCACCCCGCAATCCTACTGACCCCCACGCTGCCCCCGCCGAGCGATGGGGTTGTGGATAGTTTCAAGGTGAGTTGTCAATCGGCGGCAAAGTCATCGCATGACTCGACAAAAGATCGTCATACCCGATGTCCTCGGCGAGCGCTTCACGCTCTCCCACGCCATATGCGACGGAGTGAGCGAAGGCCGATCACGACAATTTGATCTTGCCTGTCTTACGCCGTGGTGTCCGCACACTACGGGCGCCACAGACGGTGCGGGAACTCGCTAGCTGCAAATACGATGCGGCTCGGCGCCGCCAGCTCCTCGATAGCGGCTGCAGGTCATCGAAATCACCTCGCGCGACCTGCCGCACCTGCACGCTGTTGCCGCGTCCATTCCGACAGCCCTCAATCGCGCTCGTCACTAGGTCTCGGACCCAGTCGAGCCATAGGTTCGGGTCATCCTTCGGGAGGATGCGTTCAGCCGGGCAGGATGGTGCGCACTAGGGTAGCGGCAAGCCAGAGTTGAGATATGAAAACAACAATGTCCACAAAACGCCTCGCACGCACGACGAATCTCCAAACCACGACTTGCCTTCGCGGCAGGACGCGCCTTCGTAGTGCAGGGATCGCCGCCTGGTTACTCAGTGCGATCTTGATCTTCGTCGTACCGAGTGGTTTCCGGCCGCTCGCCGCGATTGGCTATACCCCGATAGTCATCGTCAAAGCGCTACTCGGGAGCTGGCCATGGGACTACTTCTTCCGGGTCTGGACCCTCCCCACAACATCAGAAGTTCTCGGCATCGGAGTCGGGGTCGTCCTCGCGGTGTTTGGCGGCCGGATCTGGTCACGGACTCGGGCCACCGGAATGTCGACCGATGGGATTATTCGTCTCGGCCGCATCGCGACGCTGATCGCGGTCGTCTGTCCGCTCGTTTATGCCACTACCCGGTACGCCTGGGCACTCGGAATCCCGCTCGGACTCGCCACCGAATTCCTACAGCAAATTCAACCGATTGTGTTGAACGGTCTCGGTTTGGCGATCGCCGCGACCCTTGGCGCGATTCTCACGATCGGCCTCGTCCGGCCGTGGGGTGAGGTATTTCCACGGTGGTTGCCAATCCTGAGCGGCCACCGAGTGCCGATCGGGCTCGCGGTCAACTTTGCCATCGTCGTTAGCGCTCTCGTCGCTTCGGCAGGCGCGTCCTTTCTCAAGCAGATCGCGACTGGCGAGATCTCTGACGCGCCGGCTGGCGCGATCCATGAGATCGGTGCGTGGCTTCCGGAAACACTGTGGATCCCGTGGGCAGCAGCCTTGGCAACAGCAGCTCTGTGTTACCGAATCCGCCGCCAGCAGAACCCGCAGGGCCAGTCTCTGCGCACCGCAGGCCACGTAAGGTCGACTTGATGAGTAGCCAACAGAAATACCCGGCTCGGACGGCTACCCGGTTCAGGCCGCTCGCGGTCGATGCGGTGTTTGCGGTCGTCCTTGCCGCACTCATGCTGCCTCTTAGTTACTCCACCATCGTCGGAACAGGTCTGGGGAATGCCTGGACCGTCGGTATTTTTGCAGCGCTTGCACTGCTGCATGGCTCAGTAGCTGCGCGCCGACAAGCGCCCATGACCGCCTACCTCATCAGTTGCGCCGCCATGCTGATCCTGGCGTTGGCGCCAGCCGTACAGGCATCGGGTGGGTCTGCTCCTGCGCTGCTATTGCCCAGTTCACTGGTCTACTTCGTACTGCTTTATAGCGTTGCGGCATACAAGAATGATCGATCCGCAGGCATTGCCGCGGCGATTGCGATCCTTGGCGTCAACATGAGCGTGATCAAGATCGGACTTCAGGTACGGCTTCCTGGCCAGGATCTGCCCCTTCTGTGGTTGGTCGCCGGAGTCGTCCTGCTGATCGCCGTGATCGGCGTCTGGTTTGGCGGTCGGTGGCGAAAAACCCGGATCGCTTACCTTGCTCAGCTTGAGAGCGCGACGCGGCAAGACGAGCGCAATCGGATCGCCCGGGAGTTGCACGATGTCGTTTCGCATTCGCTCGCAGTGATGATCGCGCAGGCCGAGGGTGGCCGCATGTCCACGGCCGCCTCGAACTCCCAAGCCGCGACGGTATTCGGAGCCATCGCTGACACCGGTCGTGACGCGCTCGGGAATATGCGCGCGACGGTTGAACTACTACGCGACCCAGAGTCCGTCGACTCCGACCACCTGAGTCCGCAACCTGGCTTCAGTGATATCCCGTCACTGATCAAGAGCGTTCAAGCAGGCGGTCTGGACTTGACCCACACGACAATTGGGCAGGCCCGTCCGGTCAGCCCACATCTGGGCCTCGTTGCCTATCGGGTTGTGCAAGAGGGTCTCACCAACGTCGTCAAACATGCCGGTTCCGCCACGACCGCTTCGGTCGAGATCAGCTGGAACAGCCAACTCGGCATCACGGTCCGAGACAACGGTTCGGGTTCGACAGACCACAGCGGCACGCAGGTCGGTCTTGTCGGGCTCCGCGAACGGCTGGGCGCTGTGAACGGCACGCTTGTCACCGAACAAGACGATCGGGGTTTCCAATTGCATACGACGATTCCGCTGCCCAGGCCCAAGGGTGGCTCATGATAAAAGTCGCGGTGGTTGATGATCAGGAACTTATCCGTACCGGTCTGTCGATGATCATCGAGTCGCAGGACGATATGCAGGTCATCGTCCAGGCCGAAGACGGGATCGATGCCCTCGACCAACTGCACGCAACCGCCGTCGACGTGGTGGTGATGGACGTACGCATGCCGCGCATGGACGGGGTGCGAACGACCGCGCGGCTGCAAGAGTTCGATCAGGTACCGAAGGTACTGATTCTGACGACCTTTGATGTCGATCAATACGCTCTTGATGCACTGCGGGCTGGGGCGAGCGGTTTCTTGCTCAAGGAATCTCGCGGCGAGGATATCGTCGAGGCAATCCGGCATATCGTCAGCGGCGACGCGGTGATCGCGCCGTCAACGACGCGGCGTTTACTCGATGGTCTGGTCGAATCCGCCAATAAGACCGCTCAAGCCACGGATCTGCTGAACTTACTGACCGAACGCGAAACCGAGGTGTTTGCCGCGATCGCGACCGGCCGCTCCAATGCCGAAATCGCCGCAGACCTGTACCTATCGGAAACGACGATCAAGACCCATGTGCGTTCCATCTTGCGCAAACTCGGAGCCCGCGATCGAATCCAATTGGTGATCGCAGCATACGAGGCTGGACTCGCTTAATCCCGCGCCGATCACCCCGCTGCCACCGGTTCGCGATGCGAATCGGTGAAGCAGGACGATGCGGGCAGGGAACTTTAAGCGGATCTGCCCAGGCGAGGACTCTATCGTGGCAATCTGCGCACTAGGCACCGCGCCTAATTACGCACCCGTTAATCAGTGCGGCGGTGAAACCGTAGTGGCCGTCTGAATTACACCGACTGCATTAGTTCGGCAGCAACCGGCAAAAGCAATTTAAAGAATCCGGATCGGCATCGCACGCGGGCCGCGGATCTGTCCCAGACTCCACCGAACTGAGTCCAGATCGACAAGCTCGAAATCGCGGAACCTTTTGAGGAACTCCTCGACTCCGATTTGGAGCTCCATACGGGCAAGGTTGGAGCCAAGGCACCGGTGGATGCCGAGACCGAACGCTGAGTGCCGGTTTTCTTGACGATCGATGATGACCTTGTCGGCATCTTTAAACATCGCCGGATCACGGTTTGCCGCCGGGAACGGCAATAGCACCCACTCGTCTTCTTTCATCGGACAGCCGTGGAAGTCGGCGTCCTTCGCGACCAGACGCGCCATCGTGACCGGGGCGTAGGCACGCAGCATCTCTTCGATCGCAAACGGCATCACGTCTGGATCATCGATCATCCGATGCCGATCGTCGGGATTCTGTGCAAGGTGCCAGAGCGAGGCGCCGATCGCGCTCCACGTCGTGTCGATACCAGCGATTAACAGCAGGTTGATCGTGCCGCGAACATGCTCGCGGCTGAGCTTCTGACCGTCCAGTTCAGCGTTGAGCAAATAGCTCGTCAGATCCTCGCGAGGGTTCTCGATGTGTGAGTCGATCTGCAGATCGAGGTAGACATCAAACTGCTGACGATGCTCCTCCCGCTCCTCGGCCGTCGCGGAAATATTTTCTATCCCATTGTGGATGAACTTGCGAAACTTCTCGTCGTCGTCCTCGGGGAAGCCGAGCATCCGGGCGATCACCCGGACCGGGATATGCTGCGTGTACTGCGTGGCGCCATCGATGATGGTCCCTGGCGTAATGTCACCGAGATCATCGAGCCGATCATTACAGATCTGCCGAATTTCGGCCTCCCACGGCTCCATCTTGTTCGGCCGAAATTCCGGCAGCAATAGCTTGCGCGCATTCTTGTGGAACGGCGGATCACTCGTTATCGGCGGTGCGAGCCCGGCCGGCGAGTCTTCCTTCGGGGTGCGCAGGTTGTTGACGATCACCTGCCGACTGGTGAATGTCTCCGTGTCATAGGAAATCTCCCGCACGGTGTCATAGTTCACCGGCAGCCACGTGCCGCCGTAACGCTCGGTATGGGCCACCGGACACTCGGTCCGCAACCCTTCCCAGATTTCGTAGGCATTCCGGTTGTAGTCCGGATGCCCTTGATCGAAGTCTGTCGCCCAGTCTTCGACCGGCGGGGCCTGCGCGATGTGCGTGCTGTAGCCACTCTCAGCCATGTCGCTTCTCCTTGAGGACTTGGATGGTGCCTGTTTCAGATGATGCGTATTGGAAGCGTCCGTGGGCCGCGAATCTGACCGGTGCTCCACGTGACCGCATCAGGATCAGCCAGCTCAAAATCACGGAATCGCTTGAGGAACTCCTCAACCGCTATGCGCAATTCCATGCGGGCAAGGTTAGATCCCAGACAGCGATGGATGCCCAATCCGAATGCCGAGTGTCGATTCACTTCGCGATCAATGATGACCTCATCGGCGCGCTCGAACATTTCCGGATCCCGGTTCGCGGCCGGGAATGGCAGCAGTACGAAATCTTCAGCCTTCATCGGGCAGCCGTTAAAATCAAAATCCTGCTTCACCAAACGCGCCATCGTCACGGGGGCGTAAGCGCGCAGCATCTCTTCAATAGCCGCCGGAATGAGCTCTGGCTCATTCTGCATCCGGTGACGATCATCGGGATTCTGAGCGAGGTGCCACAGGGATGACCCGATAGCGCTCCAGGTCGTGTCGATCCCAGCGATCAGCAAGAGCGCGATCGAGCCACGCACGTGTTCCCGGCTGAGCGGCTGACCAAAGATTTGCGACTTCAGCAGCGTCCCGGTGAGGTCGTCGCGTGGGTTATCGATGTGATCTTGGACCTGTTGGTCCAGGTATGCATCTAATTCCTCCCCCGCGGCCTGACGTTCTTCGATAGGTCGCTGGATTCCCTCGAGCACATTGTGGACGAAATAGCGGAACAAATCGTCATCGGCCGGCGGGAATCCGAGCATCCGCGAAATCACCGACACTGGGACATGCTGTGCATATTGCTTCGCCGCGTCGATCACCGTCTCGCCAGGCGTGATCTCGCCCATCGCGTCGAGCCGGTTGTTGCACAACTCGTGGACCTTGGACTCCCACGGGTCCATCTTGTCCGGTCGAAACAGTGGTAACAGGATTTTGCGTGCGTGCTGGTGAAACGGCGGATCGCTGGTGATCGGTGGTGCACCGCCGACGGGCGAGCTGTCGTGATCGAGACGTACATTGGACACGATGACCTGACGACTGGTGAAGTTCTCGGTGTCGTAGGCGATCCGTCGTACATCGGCGTGCTTCACCGGCAGCCAGGTGCCACCATAACGGTCACTATGCGCCACCGGGCACGTCTCGCGCAATTCATCCCATATCGCCGGCGCATTGGGATTATAGCGGGGGTCCACATGATCGAAATCTGTGGCCCAGTCACTCGCCGGTTCGTTATTTGGCTCGAACTCGACCATCGGCGTTTCGGTGGGTGTATCAGCCACTTCAGTCATTATTCATCCTCAATCTTGACCGCAAACTCTGGGCAATTCGCGACTGCAAGTCGCGCCTTCTCCTCAAGTTCCGGGGGGACTTCCCCGTTTCCTTTCGCACTGGAATATCCAAAATCGTCAAGCTCAAATAGCTCCGGCGCAAGCGCCACGCAGCGGTTATGACCCTGACAAAGTTCACTATCGACACTTACTCGCATGGTGGGGAACCTACTTTCTTGTGATTGACTTTCACAACTCTTAACGGCCTTTCCAGGCCGGTTCGCGCTTCTCGGCAAATGCCGTCGCGCCTTCGATCGCGTCCGCACTGGTCATTACCGGTGCTAGCAGCTTGGCTTGCCACGCGAGCAGGTCTTTATCGGTCCACTTCACTGA
>JBDTCL010000408.1:0-5240 GCA_039923595.1 Antricoccus sp.
AACCTGCAAGTTGAGCGGAATAGACTCAACTTTGGCACCGTTGTACGAGTAACTGCACCAGATTAAACTCGTCACAACAAAGGAGCCTGAGTTGGACCAGAACAAGTTCACCACAAAATCCGCTGAAGCCATGGCCACTGCGCAACGTGTTGCTACCGAACACGGTAATCCTCAACTAGAACCCCTGCACTTGCTACTCGCCTTGATCGAGCCTTCGGACGGCATCGCGGGGCCGTTACTGCAGGCTGCAGGGGCGGATCCGGCGCAAATCGTGATAGCAACTCAAGCAGCGTTGCAACGATTGCCCAGCGCGAGCGGCGCGACGACAAATGCGCCGCAGGCAAGTCGAGAATTTCTTGCTGTCCTCAACGCGGCAAACCGGTTAGCGGGCAGTCTTGGTGACGAATATGTTTCCACCGAGCACCTCCTTGCTGCGACCGCCCAAGACGGCGGAGCCGCGCGCACCATTCTCGTTGATAATGGCGCAGCGCCAGATGCGCTTATCAATGCCTTCAAACTCGTTCGCGGAAACCGCCGGGTCACGAGCGCCGATCCTGAAGGCTCGTATCAAGCTCTGCAAAAATATTCAATTGATCTCACCGCGCGAGCCAGAGAGGGCAAACTTGACCCGATCATTGGCCGCGACACTGAGATCCGCCGAGTCATTCAGGTCTTGAGCAGGCGGACGAAGAACAATCCAGTACTGATTGGTGAACCGGGAGTCGGCAAGACCGCCATTGTCGAAGGTTTAGCGCAGCGGATCATCGCCGGTGACGTACCGGAATCGCTCAAAGGCAAACGATTGATGAGTCTCGATCTAGCGTCTATGGTCGCTGGCGCAAAATACCGCGGCGAGTTCGAAGAACGACTCAAGGCCGTACTGCAAGACATTTCGGAGTCTGAAGGCGAAATCATCACCTTCATTGATGAACTGCACACCATCGTTGGTGCTGGTGCCTCAGGTGAGGGCGCAATGGATGCCAGCAATATGATCAAACCAATGCTTGCGCGCGGCGAGTTGCGGATGGTTGGCGCCACCACTCTTGATGAGTACCGCCAACGAATCGAAAAAGATCCGGCCCTCGAACGCCGGTTCCAGCAGGTCTTCGTTGGCGAACCCACCGTTGAGGACACAATCGGCATTTTGCGCGGCCTCAAGGAACGTTATGAGGTGCACCACGGTATCCGCATCCTCGACGGAGCTTTAGTCGCTGCAGCGACTTTATCTGATCGTTTTATCACGTCACGATTCCTGCCGGACAAAGCAATCGACCTTGTTGACGAGGCCGGATCGCGGCTGCGTATGGAAATTGACTCTCGCCCGGTCGAGATCGATGAAGTCGAGCGGGCAGTTCGCCGTCTTGAAATTGAGGAAATGGCGCTATCGAAGGAAAGTGATGCCGCTTCCAAGCAGCGACTTGAAGCGTTACGTCGCGATCTAGCGGATCGTCGAGAGACTCTCAATGAGCTCACTGCGCGATGGCAGCGTGAAAAAGGCTCGATAGAGGCGATCCGTGATCTGAAAGAACAGTTAGACACGTTGCGCCGCGATGAGGAGAGAGCCGAACGCGATGGCGACTTGGCCAAGGCTGCCGAGTTGCGCTACGGACGCATTCCGCAATTGGAAAAGCAGCTCGAGGAAGCGGTCAGCGTCGAAGCCCAGGTCGACTTCATGCTAAAGGAAGAAGTCGGTGCAGATGACATTGCTGGTGTGGTCAGCGCGTGGACTGGAATTCCAGCGGGCCGCTTGCTGGAGGGTGAAACCGCCAAGCTGCTGCGGATGGAGGAAGGTCTGCATTCCCGAGTGATTGGGCAATCGGCTGCAGTCGGGGCCGTCTCGGATGCGGTTCGGCGCGCTCGTGCGGGCATCGCCGACCCAGACCGACCAACCGGTTCGTTTCTATTCCTCGGTCCTACTGGGGTCGGCAAAACCGAGCTGGCGAAAGCACTTGCTGAGTTCTTGTTTGACGACGAGCGTGCGATGGTGCGTATTGACATGAGCGAGTACAGCGAAAAGCACAGCGTCTCGCGCCTTGTCGGTGCGCCTCCGGGCTATGTCGGCTACAACGAAGGCGGTCAATTGACCGAGGCCGTGCGCCGTCGCCCATACACGGTGGTGTTGCTCGATGAGGTTGAAAAGGCACACCCCGACGTGTTCGACATCCTGTTGCAGGTGCTCGATGATGGCCGGTTAACCGACGGGCAAGGTCGCACAGTCGATTTTCGAAATACGATTCTGATCCTCACCTCTAACCTTGGTTCGCACGCGATCATGGACCCAGCATTAGACGATGCGGCCAAGAAGGTCGCCGTGCTTAAGGTTGTGAGGTCACACTTTAAACCGGAGTTTCTCAACCGTCTCGATGAGATCGTGGTGTTCGAGAGCCTCGGCACCGAGCAGCTCAGCGCGATCGTACAAATCCAGCTCGATGCCCTAGGAGCGAGGCTCGCCGATCGACGGCTGAGCCTTGAGGTCAGCGACGCGGCTACCGAGTGGTTGGCGCTGGACGGCTTTGATCCGCTGTACGGTGCCCGGCCGCTTCGTCGGCTTATCCAATCGGCGATTGGTGACCAACTCGCGAAGCTGCTGCTTGCCGGTGAAATCGCCGATGGTCAGACAGTGCATGTTGATCTCGCCGCGGATGGGGCCGGTCTGACGATCTCCTGATCACGACCCGCGGTACGTATCCCCACGCAAAAAGGCCGAAAGCGTATGTGTACGTATCGCAGGTCAGAGGGGCATTGGCATTGCACCGTGCGGGATCTAGGACGCGACGGCTGCTATCGCTCGGCACACGTGATCGATGTTCTTGGCGTTGATCGCCGCGACACACATCCGACCGGTGTCGGTACCAAAGACCCCGAACTCATTGCGCAGCCGCACCATTTGATCGCGGCTGAGCCCGCTATAAGAGAACATGCCGCGCTGCTCGCCGATAAACGGCATCTGCACCCCGACCGCGGCGAGCCGCGTGACCAGTTCTTGGCGGACCGCCCTGATCCGGTCGCGCATCACGCCAAGCTCTGCTTCCCACTGCGACCGCAACTGTGGATCACCCAGCACGGTCGCGACGATCTTGCTGCCGTGCGTAGGCGGATTGCTGTAGTTGCTGCGAATGAGCACCTTGAGCTGCGAGAGAACGCGCGCGGCTTCATCGCTCGACGCGCAAACAACCGACAGAGCGCCGACCCGCTCCCCATACAGTGAGAAGTTCTTGGAGAACGACGTGGCCACGAGAAAAGTGACGCCGGCCCGGACGAACTTCGCTATCACCGCGCCATCGGCCTCGATGCCGTCCCCGAAGCCTTGATATGCCATATCGACGAATGGGACGAGCTGACGCTGGGAGACAACGGAGATCACCTCATCCCACTGCGACGGACTGATGTCATAGCCGGTCGGGTTGTGGCAGCATGCGTGCAGAACCACGATGGTGCCCTCAGCAGCTTGACGCATAGCGCCGATCATTCCGTCGAAATCGATCGCGCGGGCCACCGCGTCGTAATACGGATAAGTCTGGACATCAAAACCGCCACCGGTGAAGATCGCCCGATGATTTGCCCATGTTGGGTCGCTAATCAGAACAGTCGCCGCCGGACTCAGTGTCTTGAGGAAATCGGTACCGACTTTCAATGCGCCAGTGCCGCCAAGTC
The DNA here is from genome assembly GCA_039923595.1 of Antricoccus sp. Classification (GTDB taxonomy): domain Bacteria; phylum Actinomycetota; class Actinomycetes; order Mycobacteriales; family Antricoccaceae; genus Antricoccus. The sequence goes on from JBDTCL010000408.1 coordinate 3,655, forward strand.
CTTGAATCGTTGCGATGCGGCGGTGATCAAGAGCATCGCCGCTGGCACCGAAGACAAGCTCCTTCACCGCAGCGTCGTAGGCGGCTAGACCGTCGATGGGCAGGTATCCGTAGGGCGCGGGGGCCGCGGCAAGCTTCGATTCGGCGGCCTTCACGCAGTCCAGTAGTGGGATTTTGCCGTCCTCGCCGTAATACACGCCAACTGCGAGGTTGACCTTGTCCGGATTAGTGCTTGCGGCAAACTGCTCATTGAGTCCCAAAATGGGATCGCTGGGAGCCATCTGAACGGCATGGAGCAATGACATGAAAAGTGTCCTTCGGACGTACATAATCCAGGCGCGCCCATGCGCCTGAGGGCCATCACCTAATCTACCGTCACGCTCAGCCGAGCAATGTGCAGCCTCGGCGGGCTCTCAGATGGGAAGATCACCACGTGATCCAGTTGCAGATCGCCGTAGGCGCCAGCGAGTGTGAACGCATTGTCGCGCGCCTTTGTGCTGACGATCGCATCGCCACGGTCTCGCATATCGAGGGCGCCGCACTCAAACCTGCCGGTGACCTCATCATCTGTGACATCACCCGCGAGGCAGTGTCGGACGTGCTGGACTGGCTTGCGAACGAAGGAATCGACCAGAACGGCGGTCTGACATTGCTCAATGTGGACGCGGCCCCGTCGAAGTTAGCGAGGGATGCTGAAGCGGCCGCACCTGGCGCGCCTGAAGATGCGGTGATCTGGGACGAGGTACTTGATCGCTCGGAAGGCTCAGCGCGCACATCCTGGATTTTCTACACATTTTTTGCGCTGGCCGTGCTGATCGCGTGCGTAGCGATTGTGACTGATTCGGCGATCCTGGTGGTCGGGGCGATGGTCGTGGGTCCAGAGTTCGCTGCCGTCGCGGCGATTGCCGTGGGCATTGCCCTACGCCGTCCCGCACTTGCCGCCCGCGCGGCCTGGCTGCTGCTGCGCGGTCTGTTGATCTCGATCGCGGTGGCAGTCGTATTCACCCTGATCCTGCGCGGATTTGGCTTCGTCCCGCAAGATGCACTCACGAAACCTCGGCCACTGACGGCATTTATCTATGAGCCGAATACCTGGTCAGTGGTGGTGGCGTTGCTGGCAGGTGCTGCCGGCGTGCTGTCGCAGACCGCCGGTCAACTCAATGCACTCGTGGGAGTCTTTATCTCGGTGACCACAATCCCGGCGATTGCTGATTTCTCGATGTCGATCGCGTTTGGCGATCTTCGTCAGATGGGGGGATCAGCGCTGCAATTCGGGTTGAACTTTGGCGGCATGATCGTGGCTGGCGTTCTGGTACTAATGATCTTGCAAGGTGTCACCTTTGTGCGTCGGCATCGTGGAGCGCGCCTAGCGAATGCGAGCGCGCCGGAACCTGCATCGCGCGACATACGTTAAGCACACTGCAAGCAACCAATAGCCGGTATCGTCCACGCCAAATCGCACCGATGCGCGCGCTCGAGTTTTCAGTTCTGCCAAGGAGGCCGTTTGTCCCAGCAGCCGCCGGGCCTGCCACCGCTAGATGGCTTCCCGAATGCTCCGCACATTGCTCCGGACCCACCCACGGGTCG
>JBDTCL010000409.1:0-5828 GCA_039923595.1 Antricoccus sp.
ATCGATTCACCAAGATCACCGAGGGTCGCCGTCACGGCCATAGCAACACCAAAGATCAATCCTTGCCACCACTGTCCATCAAAAGCCAGGGTCAGCATCAGAACACCAAATACCGCAGCGGTCACCACCGAGCCCGCGAAACCTTCCCACGATTTCTTGGGCGAGATCGTCGGCGCCATCGGATGCTTGCCGAACATGACACCCGCTGCATAGCCGCCGGTGTCACTGCACACGACGGCAATCATGAACGCGAGAATCCGTTTCGTACCGTCATCGGGCACCGCAAGCAGAACGGCAAATCCCGCGAGGAATGGAATATAAACCGCAATAAAAACACTGGTTGCCGCCGAAGTCAAATACCCCGATGCACCATCAGCCAAGCGCCAAATGATGACCGCGAATATGGTCAATAACGCGGCGATGGCCAAACCGTCGACCCCGCGAAACCACGCCATCGCGACCATACTCAGGCCGCCGAGGAACATCGGTGCAAGTGAAACCTGCACGCCGGTCCCCTCAACGGCGCGGGCCATCTCCCAGATCGAAATGATGACCGCGAGGCCGACGATGATCGCGAACGCCGGGCGATACAACAGCAATGAGCCCACGATGACCACGCCAAGCAATAGCGAAATCCCGAGTGCTGCGCCAAGATCACGGCCTGCACGTCCGGCCGTCTTCACCGGTTGCTCGGTGCTCGGCAACTCGGCGCGATCAACCTGAGACATCAGGTCCTGAGCGGGCGCTGATGGATCGACCGGCGCCTGCTCAATACCAGCTGACTCAATACTGACGGGCTCAGAATTGGGTTCGGTCTCTGGCGTGGGATCGTTCACGGTTGGTCGCATCGAAGGCCTAGACCTCCATCAGCTCGGCTTCCTTATTTTTTACATACTCATCGACTGCAGAAACGTACTTATCGGTTGTTCCTTGCAGATCTTTCTCGGCGCGAATCACATCGTCCTCGCCAGCGTCGCCGTTCTTCTTGATCTTTTCCAAGGTTTCCATCGCAGTCCGACGTATGTTGCGGATGGACACCTTGGCATCTTCGCCTTTCGAGCGAGCGGTCTTGGCAAGGTCTTTGCGCCTTTCCTCGGTCAGTTGCGGGAAAACTACGCGCACACTCTGACCGTCATTACCAGGATTAACGCCCAGATCGCTATCGCGGATCGCTTTCTCGACCTCTGCGAGCTGACTGGCATCGTAAGGCTTGACAAGCGCCATCCGCGGTTCCGGCACAGTTATAGTCGCCAGCTGAGGCAATGGTGTCGGCGCCCCATAATAATCGACAGTAATGCGGCCAAACATTGCCGGGGTGGCCCGTCCGGTCCGTATAGCGCTCATGTCTTCGCGGGCAACCGTCACCGCTTTATCCATCTTTTCTTCAGCTTCCAGAAGTGCGTCGTCAATCATCGAGATTCCCCCTGTACGTCCGGAGCGTCGGCCAAGAGGTGGCTCGCCGCATTGCTAACTACCGTCCCGATCCTCTCACCTGCGGCAGCGCGCGCGATATTGCCCTCCTGAAGCAGGTTAAAAACGACGATAGGCAGATCATTCTCCATGCATAGGCTAATCGCGGTCGAGTCTGCGACCTTCAGCTGCGCGGCGAGGACGTCGGCATAAGACAGCGTCCGATATTGCTTCGCATCTGGTACTAGTTTCGGGTCGTCGGTATAAACCCCGTCCACGCCGTTTTTCGCCATCAGCAGCACATCACAATCGATCTCCAGCGCACGCTGGGCGGCAACGGTATCGGTGGAGAAATACGGCATCCCGGACCCGGCGCCGAAAATCACTACGCGGCCTTTTTCCATATGTCGAATAGCCCGACGCGGAATGTAGGACTCGGCAACTTGGCCCATCGTGATAGCGGTTTGAACCCGGGTATCGACTCCGGTCTTTTCGCAGAAATCCTGCAGCGCCAGACAGTTCATCACCGTGCCCAGCATGCCCATATAATCCGCGCGCGGACGATCCATACCGTGCTGGGATAGCTCCGCACCACGGAAGAAATTTCCGCCGCCGACCACAATGCACACTTGAACGCCGGTGTCGATGACGCCCTTGATCTGCGCGGCTATGCCAGCCACCACATAGGGGTCGATGCCGACTGCGCCGCCACCAAATGTTTCACCGGATAACTTCAGTAATACGCGCTGATATGCCATAACTTGCCGCCCTTACCCGTAGTTCAAATTCCGAACGCTGGCTCCCGTCGGTTATCGCCGAGTCTCCAGGTGATCACGTCATGGAAAGGACCGCCGGCGACCAGTTGGTCGATGGGCGGTCCGAACCATGTCAAGCTAACTGTCAGCAACTGTGGTTAGTTGATCGGTTCGCCAACTTCGATTCGCGCAAACGCGGTCACCGTGACGCCGGCCGCGTCCAGAACAGCCTTAACGGTTTTCTTGGAGTCTTGCACTGATGGCTGTTCGTTGAGCGCGTTGTCTTTGAAAAAGGAGTTGACCCGGCCTTCAGTAATCTTGCTGATCGCCTGTTCGGGCTTGCCTTCCTCACGGGCAGTTTGCTCTGCGATGCGCCGCTCGTCTGCGACGACATCTTCTGGAACCTCATCGCGTGAAACGTATTTGGGCCGCATTGCCGCGATTTGCATTGCGGCGCCGCGTGCTGCTTCCTCGCTGTCACCGGTGTACTCGACGAGCACCGCGACTTGTGGTGGCAGATCAGCTGACCGACGGTGCAAGTACGACGCAGTCTGTCCTTCGAAACGAATGGCGCGGCGCAGCTCGAGTTTCTCACCGATTTTTGCCGACTTTTCTGCGACCAGATCGCTGAGCATTTTGCCATCAATCTGTTCGGCAAGCGCCTCGTCAATCGAAGAGAACTGGACGCCGGTGAGGCCAGCGACGATCGAATCACCCAGACTGATGAACTCATCGTTTTTGGCCACAAAATCTGTTTCACAAAGTAATTCGATAACGACCCCGCCGTCGATCGTGACAAGTCCATTGGCGGTAGTTCGCGCGGCACGTTTGCCCACGTCTTTGGCGCCCTGGATGCGCAATATTTCTATAGCCTTGTCCAAGTCACCATCGGTTTGGGTCAGCGCTTTTTTGCAATCAGACATGCCCGAGCCGGTGAGCTCGCGCAGTTTCTTCACATCGGCAGCGGCGAAGTTGGGCATACGTTATCTATTCCGTTTCTTGATCGATGTGGCGGGCAAGGAGCCGCCGAGCACGCGATGCGCGTGCTCGGCTACTCGCAAGTTACGACTGAGCTAGCTGCTCGGGAGTAGTCGCGGCTGCAGCAGGCTGCTCGGCACTAGCTGGCGCCGACGCCGTCTCGACGGCAGGTTCTGTTGCGGCAGGTTCTGCTGCAGCTTGGGTCTCGGTGGCAGCAGGCGCTGGCACGGACTCAGTCGCGGGTTCCGCTGCAGCATGCGACGAAGTCGCCGAGTCACTACTGGTGAGAATTTCACGTTCCCATTCGGCCAGCGGTTCCACGGCGCCACCGTCATGGCTCGGCTTATCGTCGCCGTCCTTGGCATCCCTGCCGGTAATCGCCGCGCGGGCGAGCAGACCTTCAGCAACAGCATCTGCAATTACCCGGGTCAATAGACCAGCCGAACGAATTGCATCATCGTTACCTGGTATGCGGTAATCGATCTCGTCGGGATCACAGTTGGTATCGAGAATGGCGACGATCGGGATGCCCAACTTCTTCGCCTCGCCTACCGCGATGTGCTCCTTCTTGGTATCAACGATCCAGACCGCAGATGGCACGCGTGCCATGTCGCGAATACCGCCCAAGGTGCGGGCGAGCTTCACTCGTTCGCGGTTAAGGACGAGCTCTTCCTTCTTGGTCATGACAGTTTCGCCGCCGGACTCGGCAATCGCTTCGAGCTCTTTGAGCCGCTGCAGCCGCTTGTGGACGGTGGAGAAGTTCGTCAGCATGCCGCCAAGCCAGCGCTGGGTCACGTACGGCATGCTGACCCTGGTGGCTTCCTTAGCGATGGCCTCTTGGGCCTGCCGTTTGGTGCCGATGAACAGGATCGTCCCGCCATGAGCGACTGTTTGCTTGACGAATTCGAATGCCTTGTCGATATAGGACAGCGTCTGCTGCAAATCGATGATGTAGATGCCGTTACGTTCGGTGAGGATGAATCGCTTCATCTTCGGGTTCCAACGGCGGGTTTGATGCCCAAAATGGACGCCGCTGTCAAGCAGCTGTCGCATGGTAACTACGGCCATTGCCGAAGCACTCCTTTTCTGGCAACGAGCCAACCACGCCCATTGCCACTCAGTTTTCGCAACGCCGGTCGGCATCACGCCTAGCGTCCTGACTTCACCAGTAACGAACCTGGACCAAGTACCAGTCGTCTCGCCGATGAGCGAGAATGGACACGCGAAGTCGGCCCGATGAGTCCATTTTAAGAATGAACTTCACGAACCGCTCCCTCAAGAATACGCGGTCGTAATCGGTGGCCGGCGCGCACCCGGCAAGTTCCCCAACCTTTACGTTATCCACATGGGCAGGTTGCTTGGACGCGAACGGGCAAGAAAACTGGTGCACTCAGACGATGCTTAATCGTCGTTGTCTTTTGATCCTCATCATCCTGATTGTCATGCTGCCCATGCCCGTCGCGCGCGCGGCGTCTTCGCGCTGGACTTGGCCGCTGAGCGCTCATTCGGTTAGCCGCGTTTTTGCGCCGCCGTCGGCGCGATGGGGCGCCGGTCATCGGGGCGTCGACTTGATCGGTTCGGCGGGCGAAACGGTTTTTGCAGCTGGCGCGGGCACGGTTACCTTCGCCGGCCGGGTCGCTGGGCGAGGCGTTATTAGCATCGCCCATAACACCGGTTTACGCACTACCTATGAGCCGGTTACTGCCTCTGTGACGGTCGGTATGACGGTCGAAACCGGTGCTCCAATTGGCATCCTCGAGACCGGTCATGCGGGCTGTCCGGTGCCAGCCTGCGTGCACTGGGGTTTGAAACGCGAGGAAATGTATCTCGATCCACTATCGCTATTTCGCCGGCGCCAGATCAGATTGCTGCCGCTGCGCGATTCGCCCAGTTAAGCCCTGGGATGAGCCTGCTGAAAGGTCGACCGTAGCCGCTCAACAGAGACGTGCGTATAAATTTGCGTCGTAGCGAGCGAGGCGTGCCCTAGTAGTTCCTGAACGGTACGCAGATCGGCACCGCCTTCGACTAGATGGGTTGCCGCGGAATGGCGTAATCCGTGTGGCCCGATGTCGGGCGCGCCCTCAACAGATCCGACTGCCAGGTGCACAATTCGGCGCACTTCGCGCACATCAAGTCGCCCGCCACGCACTCCGAGCAACAGCGCCGCACCGGTCCGGGTGGTCACTAAGGCCGGTCGCGCATCGCGAAGATAGTGCGCCAAGGCGCCTTGAGCGGGCACTCCGATAGGGACGACGCGTTCTTTGTTTCCTTTGCCGAGCACTCGCAGTACCCCCCGCTCGGATTGGTACGAGTCGAGATTGAGACCGACTAGCTCGCTCACCCGGATCGCGGCGGCGTACAGAATTTCAAGCACCAGCCGGTCCCGTACTTGAAGTGGACTATCGCCAACGGACCCGTCGACTGCCGATGCCGCTTGTTGACGGCTTAGTACCGCTGGAAGCGGGCGTAACGACTTCGGCGAGGCAAGTTGTGCTCCCGGATCGGTGTTGATCAGACCGCGACGATGAGCAAATGCGGTAAAGGCGCGCGCGGAGGCGGCGCGCCTGGCCAGTGTCGTTCGGGCAACTCCAAGTGTGTGTTGCTTGGCCAGCCAAGAACGCATCACAGTGAGGTCGAGGTCCCGCAGCGATGTGCCGGACATCCGTTGCAAGTGAGTGAGCAGCG
>JBDTCL010000410.1:0-2798 GCA_039923595.1 Antricoccus sp.
TCGCGTAGATTACCAATTGCCGTAGCCGCGGTTGTCGCGCGCGACCGGCGCCGGTGAGCGCACCAGCGAGAGTGCCGAGCGCGAGGGCAGAGGCCAGCAGACCGTATTGCGTTGCGCCCTGATGGAATACTCTGGTCGACACCAGCGGGATGATGACCTGCAAATTCAGCCCGAACAGCGACACAATCGAAACCAGCATGATGGTGAGCAAGATATTGGGCCGCGCCCGCACATATCTGACGGCGTCCCGTACTTGTCCGCGCTGGCGCCGTAGTGGTTCGGCACGAAATAGCTTGGTCGGGTCGATCATGGTTAGCAAGACAATGATCCACACGCTTGAAGCTGCGTTGATCAAGAACACCGGTCCGGTGTTAATCCAACCGATCAATAATCCAGCCAAAGCCGGACCGATAAGGCGCGCGGCATTGAAGGATGCCGAGTTCAAGGCGACGGCATTGAGTAAATCTTTATGTCCAACGAGTTCACTAGCGAATGCTTGACGCGACGGCGCCTCGATTGCAGTGGTCACACCAAGGGCTAGGGCCAATAGATACACTTGCCAGATCGCAATAATATTCGCGATATCAAGTATTCCCAGGGCAAGAGCGCACACCGCTGCAGCTGACTGCGTGCATCTGAGAATAGTTCGCTTGTCATAGCGATCGGCTATCACCCCGCCAACCATTCCAATGATCAACGTCGGGGAGAACTGCAAAAAAGTGACCGCGCCGAGCGCGATTGGATCATTGCCCGTCAACTTCAGAACGAGCCAATCTTGGGCGATCCGCTGCATCCAGGTGCCAGTATTGGAGGTAATGGAGCCGATTGCGTATAGCCGGTAGTTCCGAATCTTGAGCGAGCGAAACATGCTCGCTTTGGTTTTCGTATTACCGTCGTCGCTCACTCGTCTATCAGCCTCACTAAAATCGCGCTCGCCGAGCGCAGCGTTTCACGTTCATCTTTTGTCAACTCCGCTAGCTGCCTTGCTAGCCATGCTTCACGTGCTTGTGCTTCTCGATCGAGAATCGCCTCTCCTGCATCGGTGAGCGAAACAAGCACCTGACGACCGTCGGTCGGGTGTGCCTTGCGGGCAACATAGCCCTCGCTGGTCAATGTCGCGACCACCCGTGTCATTGAGGGCGGTTTCACTCGCTCGCGATGGGCAAGTTCACCAAGAGTGCATTCCCCCGCAGCCCTGATGCTCGAGGCGGCCGAGAGCTGGGTGAGGGTCAGCGATCGCTCAGTGATCGCGCGCAGGCGGCGTACTGTACGCGTCGTCGCGATCCGAAGGTCATGCGCGAGAGCCGCAGTCTGCGACGAAACGATCTTTCCCACTTCGTTAGCATAGCAAACGATTCCTGTGCTCACGCCTACGTCCTTGCGACGGGCGAATCGACAAGCCTCAAAAGTGCCAAGATCCCCAGTCGGGCCGGAGTATCCTTGGGATATGAGTCCCCGCGAACTACGACCGGCCCCCGCAGCCCGTCAAGTTGACACCGCGCTCATCGTGCGCTGGGGTGTTGGCGCATTCGCGGTAGCCCTGGTCGTATTTATCGCGTTGCCATGGTCACGCGATAATCCCGACAATCGCATCTGGCTCTGGAGCGCGCTCGCAGGTGTCGTACTAGGCACCCTCGGGCTGCTCTTGATGCGGTGGCAAGGCGCGCCCGGTGCGACGAGCGACCGGCCACGGCACGCTCGCTAGCGTTTACGGCGACTCAGTCTGCCATGCTGACGTGGTGCGGACTCGCGATCCTCGCTCGGTACCTCAGTGAGCCGAGCAGCCGAAAGCGCTCCCGCGCGGGTGGCAAATGCTGCGGCCACGGCCCGATAAACCGCAGCGGCATCCAGCGCGGCAGCCGCCGGAATACGACCAGCACGACGGCCTGCGGCGTCAATGAGCACCTTGGCTAAAATTTCATTCGCGAACGATTGCTTCTGCTCGTCGAGCGCATCGGTACGTAATTGCGCATTAGCCTGCTGCACCTCGACAGATCGAGTGTCATAAATAGGCGTGTAAACGATCGGTGCTTGTAGATCAGGCATTGGCGTTGCAGATGAATGGGCACCACAACCAAAGTCGACATCGACTACTGATCCATCGGCAGGTGAAATCTCATTGCCGCAACCACCAAACGCGGCGCCCATCGATCCGGCAATCGGCAGATAGAAGCCACACGTGCCGCACTTCGCAGGTGCGTGTTTCGCCATCGCGGTTGCGGATCCGTGCATACCGGCTGCCCACCGGGCCGCCGTGTCAAGGCGTCCGTCGAGCGACATCACCCGCTCACGGCCCAGCCCGATTTCATAGGCCACTTCGGCGACTGCTTCATCTGCATTGTCAAGGTAGGCCGGCACGAGCCGGGCATCGTCGGGGTTCGCTGGTACGACATCACCCGGATGCAAATCCTCAGGCAGCAAACGCTCGTTGTACGGCAGCCACGCGTCGACCTCGATCGCGCCTGAGCCAGGGAGCAGCACAGTCTCACAGACCGTGATCTTGTCGCTATCCTCCGCCCGGCTCAAGGTAATCGCCCAATGCCATCCGACGTAGGCCGCTAGTCGAGCCGCGAACCGGTGCGTCGCCACAAGCCCAGAGGCCGAGCGCTCACCCTCTGCGCCGAGGTAATCACCGATCTGATCGACGTCACCAATACCCTCACGAAGCATCTCAAGTGCCAGATCCCGGGCGTGCGCAAGCGCGCTGTCAATTTCCACGAAGTCCGGATCGGGGCTCTGCTCTAAGACATCCACATCTCCATCATTCCAGCAAGGACGCATGAGGAGGTGACCGGTCC
>JBDTCL010000411.1:0-3944 GCA_039923595.1 Antricoccus sp.
TTTTTGAACTTCAGCAGCGAGAAGTCTGGCTCGATGCCGGTGGTGTCGCAGTCCATCATGAAACCGATGGTGCCGGTGGGCGCGATCACCGAAGACTGCGCGTTGCGCCAGCCATTCTTCTTGCCAAGCTCCAGGCATTTCTCCCAGGCTGCCGTCGCGTGCTTGAGTATCGCGGCATCGGTCGAGTGCGTCGGGCGCACTTGATCGTTGGCTGCGGCGTGCTTGCGCATCACTCGGGTGTGCGCATCACTATTGCGTGCGAAACCCTCATAGGGTCCGACGATTGCCGCCAACTCTGCAGAGCGCTTATAGGCAGTTCCGGTCATCAACGAGGTGATCGATGCCGCGAGGGTGCGGCCGCCTTCGCTGTCGTACGCCAGACCGTTGGCCATCAGCAGTGCGCCGAGGTTGGCGTACCCGATGCCAAGCTGGCGATATGCCCGAGTCGTGATCGCGATCGGCTCGGTGGGGAAATCGGCAAAGCAGATCGAAATATCCATCGCGGTGATGATCAGCTCGACAGTCTGGGCAAACTTCGCCGCTTCGAAGCCGCCATCTTGAGTGCGGAATTTCAGCAAGTTGATCGATGCCAAGTTGCAGGATGAATTGTCCAGGCTCATGTATTCCGAGCAGGGATTGGAGGCACTGATTCGCCCGGACTCAGGGTTTGTATGCCAATCGTTGATGGTGCTGTCGTACTGGATACCGGGGTCGGCGCAACCCCACGCAGCCTGACTCATTTTGGTGAACAGGTTCTTCGCGTCGACCGTCTCGATGACTTCATTGGTGCTGCGGGCCCGCAGTCCGAACTCGGTGCCCTCTTCAACAGCGCGCATGAACTCGTCGTTAACTCGCACCGAATTGTTCGCGTTTTGGTACTGCACGCTGACAATGTCCTTGCCGCCGAGATCCATATCAAATCCAGCGTCGCGCAGCGCGCGGATTTTGTCTTCCTCGCGCATTTTGGTCTCGATAAATTCCTCGATATCAGGATGGTCGACATCGAGGACGACCATCTTGGCCGCCCGTCGGGTGGCCCCGCCGGACTTGATCGTTCCTGCGCTGGCATCAGCACCGCGCATGAAGCTCACCGGCCCGGACGCCGTGCCACCGGATGACAGCAGTTCTTTGCTCGAACGAATTCTCGAGAGATTCAGACCTGCTCCGGATCCACCTTTGAAAATCAGCCCTTCCTCGCGGTACCAGTTCAAGATCGAGTTCATGGTGTCATCGACGGCCAAAATGAAACACGCTGATACCTGCTGCGGCGCCGTGGTGCCGACGTTAAACCAGACTGGCGAATTGAAGCTGAAAACCTGATGTAACAACATCCACGTTAATTCGTCGCCGAACGCTTGAGCATCCTTGGCACTGGCGAAGTATCCGTATAGTTCGCCGGCGGTGCGGTAGGAGGTGACTACGCGCTCGATCAACTGACGCAGGCTATTTTCTCGAGTGTCGCTGCCAGCGGCACCGCGGAAATACTTAGTCGTGACGATGTTGGTCGCGTTCAGGCTCCAAAAGTCTGGAAACTCCACCCCTCGCTGTTCGAAGTTGACCGATCCATCGCGCCAATTGGTCATGAGCACGTCACGGCGCTGCCAGGTCACTTCATCGAACGGATGAGTGTCGGCGCTGCTATAGACGCGATTGATCTTGAGGCCGTTCTTGGGGTAAGACGGTGAACTCGGTGTCTCTTTCGCGGTCTGGGTTGCGTGAGAAATCCCTGGTCGGGGTGTCGTCTCGGTCATTCGGGGGCGGTCCTCTCGTGCGTGCTGACGGGTGACATGGCTAGCGGTTCTGATTCGGCTTCGGGTGCTTAGTTCGTAGTGGCTCGTTGGCGAAGGACGGTGATTTCGTGCTCAAAATCGGCGATGGAACTGAAAGACCGGTAGACGCTGGCAAAGCGCAGATATGCAACTTCGTCCAGTTCCCGAAGCGGTCCGAGAATGGCCAATCCGACATCGTTACTCGGCACTTCTGCGACGCCTGCCGCACGGACAGTGTCCTCGACCTGCTGGGCAAGGCGGGCGAGTTGGTCATCAGTGACCGACCGACCTTGACAGGCACGACGGACACCACGGATAACTTTGTCCCGGCTAAAGGGTTCAGAAGCACCGCTGCGCTTGATGACTGCGAGCATTGCTTCTTCAACCGTGGTGAACCGGCGCGCACAATTCTGGCAAGAGCGGCGGCGGCGGATAGCCTGCCCCTCATCTACCTCACGAGAGTCGATCACGCGGGAGTCCGATCCCCGGCAATACGGACAGCGCATGGACTCCTCCTCAGGCCTGCTCGCGCAGCTAACTTTGAGCGCCGCAACTCACGGCATGTAGATATCTGATGGACCAGGTGTGGATACCCGGTGGATAACCCACCCCAACCTGTGGATGAGTTACACCGATGTAACTACTAGATGTAGTGGTAGACACTAGGTCGCTCCGGCTTTTTTGTAAAGCGAATCGCCGAACTAATCAATCGAACTGCCCACCCACCGCACGCGTTGGCGATCCGCTCTGCACGTCAACTCAATTCGATGGAACCACGAGCACGTCGCCGGGCAGCGGCACATCAGAATCAGCGAGTCCGTTGAGTGCGCGGATGGTGTCGGCCAGTCTCGCGGGATCTGAGCCTTGAGCACGTTGGGCCGCTAAGGAGGTAATCGTCTCACCCTCGTGCATCACAACCGTTGTCGTGCGCACGGAGGCCGCTGTCGTTTGATAGGTCGAGTCGGCTACTTGACTCACGGCCGCCACGCCGGCAACTAGCCCGGCTACCAGCAGCAGCACGGTGGTGTAACCGCGCGCAGTCAATCGTGAATGTCGACTAGCGGCGCGGACCCGGGTCGCGCAGGATGTACCTCCCAGCCTTTCGATGGGCTTTGATTGCTGCCGACGTGCGCGGCGATGTTGCTCGGCCAGCACAATATCGACGCGCGACCGTTGAGGCGATAGCTTCGGATTGCTGATCGGTGGCAACAATGGCGCAAGGAGCTCAACTGAGTGGCACCCGCCCTCGATCGGCCCATCGCTTCGTCCCATCGACGACCCGGTATGGAACATCCCTAGGCGTACGGCCAGCCCAGGGGTGCCGTATCCGCGGGGTCTCGGCGCAACAGCTGTCAGGTTGGCGCTAGCTGGGTTTGCCGCCACGGAGAGGCTGCCGAAGCTGACTGGCGTGCGCACGTGCACACGATCTTGAGAGCTAGGCCCACGAGGGCTTCGATGGCCCTGAACTGCTGGCTGCAAACTAGCCTTGCGACGTAGGTCTGCGCGGCTACTCTTACTCGCTGCTCGGCCGGCTGTTTTACTCGTTACTTGACTCGTTACTTGACTCGTTGCTTGACTCATGGGACCTGTCTACCTCCTGGGTCCGACACGCAGATTAATTAGCGCGTGTCGTACGGATGTTCTATCGAACTTCTGTATCATCAGAGCACAAGGTGGCGACATCGTCGAGAGTTTTCGCCACAATTTCCGATCAAATGTACGATTTGTTACAAACGAACGTACGTATTACTACGGCGCAATTGATCGGCCCATCGAAGGAGACCGGATGCCCCCGAAGAAGACGTCGATAGTCCGAACCGAAGGGGTATCTCATCGCGGCCCAGGGCGCCCCAAGGGCTCAGGCACGGTCACCGAGTTTCCAGATAAGTCAACCAGCGCCGGACTGACAGTCCGGCAGATGCGAGTTCTAGAGGTGATCCGCGAGTCAGTGCGGACCAAAGGGTATCCGCCAAGTGTTCGCGAGATCGGTGAAGCCGTCGGACTTGCCTCACCTTCATCGGTCGCCCATCAATTGCGAGCGTTACAGAATAAGGGCTATCTGCGCCGCGACCCGAATCGTCCGCGCGCCGTTGATGTTCGCGGCACCGCCGCGACCTCAGCCGACCGCATGGACGCTGAAGCTCAGTCGCTGCCCACCCCTGCATTCGTTCCGGT
>JBDTCL010000412.1:0-4413 GCA_039923595.1 Antricoccus sp.
TTCACCGAGAACTACGCCATCCTCAATGACTTCCCGCTGTTCTGGCTGCCTGAGGCGCTCAAGCAGGGCCAGCATGTCGCGCGCTGGCATCGCGATATGCCCTCTCGGTTTGCCGTCATTCCCCGGCGCGGTCGCACTGAGGAAATTCGCTGGTTTGAAGCGGAATCAACCTATGCACTGCACTTCACCAACGCCTATGAAGACGGCGACGAAATCATCCTCGACGGATTCTTTCAAGGTGATCCGGAGCCAGCCGATAACGGCATGGGAAACAAGTGGCAGCGAGCATTCAGGTTCCTGGCCCTTGATCGCATGCAGTCGCGGCTGCACCGGTGGCGCCTCAACCTCTCGACTGGGCTGGTCAAAGAAGAGGACCTATCAGACTCGATTACCGAATTCGGGATGATCAATGGCGCTTATGCGGGCCAGCCGTACCGCTACGCCTACGCCGCCTCCGGCAAACCCGGCTGGTTTCTTTTTGACGGCGTGGTCCGTCACGATTTGCTGAGCGGCACCGAGGAGCGCTACCACTTCGAGGATGGCGTGTACGGCAGTGAGACCGCGATGGCTCCGCGAATCGGCAGCGTGGGGGAGGACGACGGTTATCTCATCACGTTGACCACCGATATGAATGCCGACGCGTCGTACTGCCTCGTCTTCGACGCCGCTCGCGTCGCTAACGGCCCGGTCTGCAAACTTGCATTACCAGAACGAATCTCGAGCGGCACCCACTCGACGTGGGCCGATGGCGGGGAGTTGCGTTGCTGGCGCACGAGCGACAACGCTGCTGAGGCCGTCGGGTTGTGACCTTCCGCGTCGAACCTGCCGCGTCCGAGCCTGCTGAGCAGGCTTATAGCGAGCTCGGATCGACTGCGCTCGAACTCGGTGGAACGAACGCGATCGGCCGCATGCTCGGTTTGCTTGGCGACGAATGGACCCTACTAATCTTGCAACGCGCATTACTCGGTACGGTTCGATATCGCCAATTTCTGACCGAGCTGCCGATCAGCAATGCCGTACTGACCAATCGACTTTCGTTGTTGACTCGCGAAGGTTTGCTGGAGCGACACATCTACCAGCCGCATCCGCCACGCTCTGAATACCGAACGACATTGCGCAGTCGTTCGCTGTGGCCGATCATGCTGGCGATCTGGGCGTGGGAAATCACCTGGGTTCCCGACCAGGCCGAGGCTCTTCCTCGCATGCAGCACGCCACGTGCGGTCAAGATTTTAGACCGCAGCTGTGCTGCGCGGCGTGCGAGAAATCTGTCACGACGCGCGAGATTCATGCCGAGTGGGGACCGAGCGGCGGCTGGGCCAGGTCGGTGCCGCAAGCCTCGACTCGTCGGCGTGGCGACAATGACGCTAACCTGCACCGGTCGGGCATGTTTGCTGAGACGATGGCGATTCTGGGCAATCGGTGGTCCTGCGCTCTGCTTGGTGCGGCGTTCCGTCGGCTCACCCGATTCAGCGACTTCGAGAAAGCCCTCTCGGCACCGCCGACCATCGTCGCCGACAGATTGCGGGAATTCGTCTCGATCGGCATCTTGATGCCAGTCCACCAAGACGCCGGCTCCAGCCGCGTCGAATACCACCTCACCGACAAGGGCCGAGCGTTCTTTCCGGTGCTGGCGAACGTGATCCATTGGGCTGAGCGTTGGTACGTCGCGCCGGAGGGTCTGGCGTTGGCTCAGCAGCATCTGAGCTGCCAAAAGCGGTTCGCACCGGTTTTGCGCTGCGATCAGTGCACCGAAATCTTGACCGGTGCCGCGGTGCGCATCATCGCAGTGGATCCCGCGTCCACGTCCGCAAACCCCTAAATATCAGCAAAGCTTCGACATGCGACGCGCCGACGAGTGGAAATATCAGCCTGCGGTTGCCAGCTAATGACGGCAATCGAGCGAACCGTCGCCGAGTTTTGAACGGCGTTCTGGGTCGTCCATAGCTTTAGCGTTCTGGTGCTGGAAACGATCGGGATGGCGGACGAGACCGCACGTCGGCGCCGAAGCGCACCTCGACACCCTCGCTACACTGCGCGAGGATGTCGCGCCTGCGGGCTGGATCCCAGAGCGCTTTGGCGGGACCGGTTGCGCGCTCTCGATCCCGAATGCGCGACCTGCAAAGGTATCTTGACCGGGCACCGGAAGAAGCTGTGCATGCTGTCACTGAGGTGCATCCCGTCGTGATGGGCCTGTCCGTCGATGTGTCACGAGTGCAGCGCAGTCCGGTGTCGCAGCGACTCTCGCGCGGTGTCTGGCCCCCGCACGGAGTGCCGACCAAGGGGGTGTTGCTCCTGGAATCAGTTGAGCTCCTTGAATTGACGCTGCGGAGCGCAAATATCGAAACATGTCACATCGAACGACTCTCACACGTCAATACAGCAAGATGGTTTCGGATGGAAGGATCAACAACTGTGGACCAGACGGCAGAATTCGAAGCGGAACGACCACGGTTGCTCCGCCTCGCCTCCCGGCTTCTCAATGACCCCATCGAGGCGCAGGACGTGGTGCAACAGAGCTGGTTGCGGCTGCACGGTTCTGATGCGCAGATCGAGAATCTGGCCGGGTGGCTGAGCACCGTTACCTCCCGTCTGTGCCTCGATCGGTTGCGGGCGCACACAGCGACCCCGGAGCCGGATCCAGCGATCCCCGGCACTGCGCCAGATCCGGCTGACGACGTCGTATTGGCCGATACTGTCGGGATCGCTCTGCACGTCGTCCTGCAGCGACTCTCGCCCAAGGAGCGTGTCGCGTTCGTGCTCCACGACAGCTTCGGATTCGAGTTCGAAACAATAGCCAGCATTTTGCAGACCACACCGCAAGCCGCCCGCAAACTCGCTTCACGAGCGCGCAGCAAGATCACTCAGCCGGCTCCAGAGGATCGGCTTGCTGACTGGGAGATCGTCGATGCGTTCCTGACCGCGGCTCGGGCTGGGGATTTTAGTCGCCTGCTGGAGCTACTTGCGCCAGACGCTGTCATTGCCGGTGACGCTGCCGCGATTGCGGCCGGTACGCCGACTGAGATTACCGGCCAGCAGGAGGTGGCGACGTTCTTCAATGGTTCAGCCGCTGCGGCACTGCCGGTTTTCATCGGCGAGGACCCTGGCGCGGCTTGGTTCCATCGTGGCGACGCACGAGTCGCGTTCGACTTCACGGTGGCGAACGGGGTTGTCCGCCGGATCGACTTCCGAGCCGACCCTGAGGTATTGGCTCAAATCAGTCGGCGTTCCAGGGATTCCCGACGCGACTGACCCACCGGCGGAACGCGAAACCCGATCGCGGTCACATTTCTCGTCTCCTGATCGTCATACAGATACACACCGAAACAGCGGCCAGCGAGTTTCGGTACTCACATCCGAAAGGACCCGAACAATGAAAACTATGACCTGCAGTCAGCTTGGTGGCCCGTGTGAACTGACGCTGAGCGGCGAGAGCGCTGATGATGTCATCCAGGCTCAGGACAGACATCTCAAGGAAGCGGTCAAGGAGGGCGATGCCGCCCACGAACAGGCCCACCGCGACATGAAGGGTCGCTGGATGCATCCGAAAAAGTCGATGAGTTGGTATACCGATACCAAGAATGCATTCGCAGCACTGCCAGAGGACTGAGTCCTCATGCAGCCGAGCTGGATGAGGACTCAGGGTCGGTATTAGCTCGACGGGAGCCAGGGGTCGACGAGCTCAAGACCAATCTGACTGAAGTAGCTGGTGTTGTGCGTGGCGAGAGCCGCGCGGCGAGATCTGCAGATAGCAGCGATCTGGGCGTCGAACCCAGCGATTGGTGCGCTGCGACGTTCTCGTTCGACCACGATGTCGGCGTAATGGCTGGCGGCGCCGTTGTCGAATGGCAACACATGGTCGGCGAAAGTTGCAAAGACATCGTCGGCGGCGCTGACCAACTCATCGCGCCGGCGACCAGCGGCTAGGCCGACGAGACCGAAGCGCACTTCGGCGAGCGTCACCGAAGTCGTATAGACAAGGTCGGGTGGCGCAGAGCGAACCCACGTTTCGACATGCCTATCCGGGTGCCGCCCGCATCAGCTCGGAGAGCACATTGGTGTCTAGAACGATGATCCCGAGCGGAGTCAGCGACTGGGCCTTCACTGCGATAAGTTGGCGGCGTGTGGTGCATCAGAGCGAGCAGGAAGCTCGAGGTCCAGGCCGCCGAACTCCCCAAAGCGAGCCAAGAGAGTTTGCGCGAGACCTCTGGGATCGGCGGGTGCGCTGACGGCCTCAGTGAGGATCGCACGTATCTCAGCTTCCATCGAGCGACCATGCTCAGCGGCGCGGACGCGCAATCGTTCACGTACGGTTTCATCGAGGTCTCGCACGCTCAATGCAGCCATGATAGTCAGAGCGAGATTGCTCGGAGATAACGACGAGAGGTCAAACCCCGTCGCGGAGTGGTTTGAAG
>JBDTCL010000413.1:0-4711 GCA_039923595.1 Antricoccus sp.
CATGGTAATGCCGGATCTCGGGCTCCGACTGGTCGATCTTGAGGCAGTGGTTGAGCCGGGGCCTGCCACCATAGCGATGTTCACCGATGGTTACGCACCGCCCGAGCAGGTAAGGGCTGCAACATCGTCGGTCCCGATCGCAGCGGAGATGCACCTGTTCGGCCTCGGTGCGTTGCTTTTCTTTGTCGTCGGTGGGGTCCATCCCGTGCTGGCCGCTGACAGCCCGCCGGCACGGTCCGTCGAGTCGAGGATCGGCCACCGACTGGACGTGTTCGAACGGACCAATCCGGCGGCGGGACTATTTGCACCGCTCATTAAGGGTCTGATGGCCTCCGAGCCCGCCCATCGATGGTCCCTTTCGCAAGCCACGGCGTTCCTGGCCGTCCCTGCGGCCCCGACTCGGCCCGCCGCCTCAGATGCCGTCGAATCTCCTGATGTGGAGTTGCTCCTGCGGGACGGCATCGCCCACCTACTAGACGAGATGACACCAGGACAGGAGCACCTCTGGGCTCCGTCACCGGAAACCGCCGACTGCGATCCGTGCTCGGTGCAGCACGGTGCGGCCGGCGAGCTGCTTGTGTTGGCCGCATGCCTGGATCAACCTGCCCCCGTCGCCGACCGAGCCCGTTTCGAGGAGACATTGACCGTCGGTGGGCAGTGGTTAGCCACACGATTGGAGCGGTCGCCGAAACACCTACCCGGCCTACATTTCGGCCACTCAGGCGCAGCGTGGGCCTTGTACGAATGTGGGCGGGTCCTTGGCCAGCTGGAGCTCCAGAAAATAGCCATCGAGCTGGCCAACTTGATGCCGGTGACCTGGCCCAATCCCGACATCTGCCACGGCGCAGCCGGATCAGGCACGGCGCAACTCCTGTTCTGGCGGGCTACCGGCGATGATCGCTACCTCGACCGAGTCGAACAGTGTGCTGATTCGCTGCTGGCGAGTGCTGAGACTCGTATGGGCGAACACTTGTGGCCGGTACCGAAGTCGTTCGATTCGGCGTTCCGCGGATTGGCGTACTACGGCTTTGCCCACGGTATCGCCGGAGTTGCGACCTTTTTGCTGTCAGCAGGTAAGGCGCTGGGTCGAGGGGATTACCTGGACGCCGCTTGCGGTGTGGGCCAGACGCTGGCTGCGGCAGCCGTCGTACGTGACGGTGCCGCGTACTGGCCAAGCGAACCCGGCGCCCCGCAGTTGCTCACCCATTGGTGCTCGGGTTCGTCTGGTGTAGGTACTTTCCTGGTACGTCTGGTCGAAGAGACGGGCGATACTGACTTCCTCGAGCTGGCCAAACTGGCTGCCCAGGCCGTCATCCGCTCTCGCTGGCATTCCTCAACCGGTTCGTGCCACGGGCTGGCGGGCGATGGTGAGTTCCTGCTCGACCTCGACAAAGCCATTGGCACGCCCGCTCAGGATTCGGCTGCCTGGGAGTTGTATGAGACACTCGCCGCACGAACGGTGCGGCGGAATGGTCGCCTTCTCCTCGTCGACGAGAGTGGCTTACATACGACCACCGGGTATGGGACCGGGATTGCTGGTGTGCTGGCGTTCCTGCTGCGGTTGACACGTGGTGGGCGACGCCTGTTAATGCCGCCGACGGCATCCGCTCGGCAGGTCTAGACAACTGCGTACGTCACGGGCAGACTGATCTGAACATCCGGAGCCGTAAGAACAGGAAAGATTCCTATGACCGAGCCTCCCGTGGAGTCCAGAGCGCTTGAACGGCTGCTTGCCGAAGACAACTTCGATCGGATGACGATTGATGGCAGGGACGCGGCGGGTTGTGCCCAGGCACGGACCGTTATCTGTATCAAACCCAGTTGCGTTCGGACCAATATCGTTGTCGGGGTGGAGTGACATGTTCACGACCACAAGATTAGCGGCCCGAGTCGTATGGATGATCGACGCAGGTGGCAACCGATGAGCCGCCACGAGGAGCACGCGCACGATGGCGGCTCTACCTCGCGACTGGAGCGTCTACTTTCCGACAACGACATAAGGGTCACCGAGTACGACGACACCGCCACCGGCTGCGCGCCACCGCGGACCATCGTCTGCGGTCCATCAAACACCACGATTTGTCTCCCCGGGACGTGCGTACGCACCGAGATCATCGTGATGCTTGAGTAGGTAGGTCACTATGCATCCCCACCGCAGATAGCGGCGTCGGGCAACGAGACCTGATCCTCAAATTTCACTATCCACGAGAATCGCGCGATTCACATTCGGCCCTGAACCAGGGCACCGCTGTGGGTGTAACTTCATGGAATCGCGGATCGCAGAATGACGCAGCATAGGCTACAGAACCACGGGACGTAGATACTCCTGCCATATATCTACGAAGTAGCCTATAAAATCTGCACTAACGCAGCTGGTTCCCTCCGAGGCGGCTAACGGCCGAGGTGACGCCGATTGCAACTTGTCACCGTGACGCTAGGAGAAACGCGTTCAACCGATTGGCGCCACGCCCGGCGTTACGCACACACGGAGTCCAACACCGAATTAACTGCTTAGTAGCCCGTGATCGGGGCTCGTGGATTAGCTCGCTGAGCGGATACGGAGAGTTCCGGCATTCAGCCCGGGTGAACTACCTAACGCATTCGTTGGGGTGGTTGCACCGGCAGTCATGGCAGCCTCCGTATGACTGCAAGCACAAATGTTAGATTTTTAGGGATACGCGCTAGATGTTCCGTTTGTCAAGGGCGCTTTATTTTCTCAGATGAGCGCCGATATCGTGACCAGGTGGATGTCACAACGTACGGAAGGCAACCCACAGATTCACGTTGTCTGAAGGTTTGCGGTGGTGAAGAACCCCCATCGCTTTGCGCGGGATCGATTCGGATAACAGCTCTGAATCGACGGTCAGGCTGATTGCATGGCGATTAACTAAATCGACAAGGTCCGGTTCGATTGCTGGATTGGGTTTTATATGGCGAACAACACCAGACAACGCTCGGACGGCGGTCCCAGTACTCGCTCGGTCTTCGCTACCCAGAACCTCTAAACACAGAACGTGTTCTCCCTGAGATCGAGGTACTTGAGCCTCGACCGTGTCGTTGATGTATTCGACGTCGCCGCAGCTTGCACGTTTCATGCAGGTTAGTGGGCGTTATCGCGAGAGCCGCTCGCCATGAGGGTGCTGGCTCCCCATCGTGCGTCGTTTACTGCTACCGACCAAGGATGATTGATCAATAGCTATCCGCTTAATCAATCTTATGTTCTATAAATGCGAAGTAGCCGTACGCAGTTTGACTGAGGCAGCGCTAGATCTGTGTTGAGCGTGGCGAATCATCCGACTCGTCGCTCACGAGCTGGCCAGGAGCATAAGTGACTTTCGGCCCTACCGAGCCGTACGCCGATGGCCCATCCTCGATATATGGAAGATGACAACGCACCAGCACAAATCCTCGTCGGTGTCGATGGGTCTGACTCATCGATTGAGGCGTTGCGTGCAGCAGCCAGAATCGCCACAGCAATGGACGCACGAATCAAAGCCGTCATGACGTGGGAGTACCCGGCGAAGTTCTACACCACACCGGGCCTCTCACCGGAAACCGACGCGCGGAACATGCTGTCGGACGCAGTCGCACGGGCGTTCGGCACTGATCTGCCAGCGGGCATGGACAGTGCTGCTCTTTACGGGCCGCCTGCCCGGGTCCTCATCGAGCAAAGCGCGACCGCCGACCTGCTCGTACTCGGCAGCCGAGGTCACGGCGGTTTTACCGGACTGCTCCTGGGCTCGGTGAGTACGGCGGTTTCGCAACATGCCCAATGTCCGGTTCTGATAACGCATCACGCCGAAAGGAGCAAGATCACCGGCCGCGCGCACGGGAGTAAAGCCACTATCTGAGCGCCGAACCGGCAGCATGCCCGGCCGCGGGAGCAGCGAGTTAGCTGGGAAATGAGGCACTGTCATATCCGCCGAATGCTTTTCCGCACGCTGCGACTTCGGCGCCATCCTTGGTCAGTGGCCGACGACTTGATTCCTTTGGTCGGTTAGTAGTCCAGTTGGAGTGGGAAGTCCACAATCATCGCGTTGGAGTTGGCGATCGCCTTGACAGCGCTGGATCTCTCTGTTGTGCTCGCGATCGCGCCAGACGACGGAATGCGTGCCGTTTGGACGTTGCCCGAATACTCACCATGTGGTGGAGGGTGCATTGGCCGCGCAACAAATCGAGCTTTCGAGCGACATCACGGATGTCTAGAGCATTTGACCCCTACGTTTTTGATCGGATGACGGGGATCGAAAACGATCTTGGGACGATATCGTCCCATGTTGAGTTATATCTACGCGGACTTCTCGGCGTTCTACCGTTTCGGCTGATAGCGGGGATATTCGCCAGTGTTGCTCAGAGCAACACGTGTTCGCCCGCTACTTAATCGTCCCGAGGAAGGCTAACCAGAATTCGTCGCCCAGTGGCAAGGTAGGAGAAACCCGGACCATGGTAGTGGCGAGTGCACCAACCGATACTTCAAGCGGTTTCGGATGTCGCTGACATCGCTTCTCGTCAGCATCCCGGGCTGCAGCACTGGAACGGCGTCTTCGCGGTGGGTGAAGGCAAGGTTTGATGCATACGGGAGCTCCGATCATTCATCGCTGGGTATCCGCTGCGTGACCCTGGTTCGCTGCCGCGGCTCCGTGCGTGATTTTGCAAACGAGTTTCCGCGAGGTGTTGCCGGACGTCGCGTCAGGCGCAGAGCAGTGGTAGC
>JBDTCL010000414.1:0-2916 GCA_039923595.1 Antricoccus sp.
ATGCTGAGCGGCAGCAGGCCGAGGCCCAACGGCTCGCGGTTCATGCCGAGCGCGAGAGCGTTGCGGCCGATGAGGCGCATCAAGAGCACCAGCAGACGCTCACCCGCGCCGACGAACTGGATCCGGATGTGCGCGATGGTAACAATGCGCGCGAAGGCGATCTGGTGCAGGACCACCCCGTGCGAAATCAGCCAGCGCAAGGTCAATCAGTGCGAGATCAGCCAGCGCAAGGTCAATCAGTGCGAGATCAGCCTCGTCACGGACAATCTGTCGGTGGCGACCGGAACGACGACGCCCACCTCGGAGCAGGGGAACGAATCGCTGACAAGGCAGATGAGGTGCGAGGCCGCCACGGCATCGATGATGACGGGCGTCGCATCTAGCGATCCGCGATTTGATAGACGCTCCGGGCGGTTCCTTCGAATAGCGCCGCGCGCTCGCTTGGTGTTGCGTCCGCGGTCATCTTCTTAAATGCGTTCCAGAGTATGACGTAGTTGGTGGACTGCCGGTCTACCGGGAAGTTAGATTCGAACATGCACCGCTGCACGCCGAAGGATTCGATCACCCCCTCGATGGGGCCTTTCCACGCGGCGACCAGATCGTCGCTGGTTGGTGCCTGGGAGAGCTTCTCGAATCCCCCACCGAATATCGGCATCCCAATTCCGCCCAACTTCACGTGGACATTTTGGCAGGCCGCCAGATCCTTCATCGCGGCGCGCCAGTCGGTCATGACTTCCTCGTGGCGATCGGCGAATTCACCCACACCAAGCGGGCCGCCGAGGTGATCGAGGACGATAGTGCAGTCCGGTACCGCACGGGCTAGCTCGGTCAGTTCTGGGATTTGCTGATGGTAAAGCCATGCGTCGAATGTCAGTCCACGCTGAGCTAACTCCCGCACGCCCTCATGGAAGGAACTCTCCCGCATGATGCCGGGAGTCGGTCGAGTATGCGAACGAGCGATCGCAGGGTCAGTGCTGTAGGCAGTCGCGTGCCTGATTCCCCGAAACTTTCCCGCTCCGATCGCAAGATGCTGATCGAGAATGTCACCTGCAGCACTGCCCAGGGTCATATCAACAAAGGACACGATCGCGCCGATCGGCGGATCGCCAGCTTCGGCAGCCTCTGCCGCGGCCGCGGCGGCACGTTCGGTTTCGCCGAGAGGTCGCAACTTTGTGGGTCCATCGGTCCGGTAATTCCAGGCGCAATCGATAAACACGGTTCCGACAATGTTGTGCCCTGCGCCGGTGTCATCACGAAGCTGCGGCACGAGATAAGGCTGCAGACCGGGAGCGTCCCACAAGTGGTGATGTGGATCGATGATCGGCAGCTCTGGATCAATTGCTGACTCGGTGCGGCTAGTGAGAAATTGCTCATTCCACGTGTATGGCATAGGCCGAGCGTACGACTTGCGATTAGCGCTCTAGGCTCGAACCTGATGAATCCACGCATTCGCGGTGGATCAGCGGACCTGATCAAAGGAGAAAAGTCCGATATGACTGGAGTTGCAGGACGGCGGATCGTCGTCACCGGTGCCGGAGGCGGTCTCGGACGCGAGTACGCGAAATTACTCGCCCGTGAAGGCGCAAAAGTTGTGGTCAACGACCTCGGGGGCGCTCGTGACGGTTCAGGCGGAGGTTCGGCGATGGCCGACACCGTCGTGAAGGAAATCCAAGACGAGGGCGGCGAAGCGGTCGCCAATTACGACAGTGTCGCGACCGAAGAAGGCGGTAAAGGCGTGGTGCAAAGCTGCGTCGATGCCTTCGGCGGAATCGACGGAGTCGTCAGCAATGCGGGAATTCTGCGCGATGTGTCGTACGCCAAAATGGATGCTGCGGCATGGGATTCGGTGCTCAAAGTTCATCTCTACGGCGCCTACAACGTCACCCGAGCCGCATGGCCGTATTTCCGCGAGCAGAAGCACGGCCGAATCGTCGTCGCGACCTCGACGAGCGGTATCTATGGCAACTTCGGTCAAGCGAACTACGGGGCCGCCAAGCTCGGTCTCGTCGGCCTGATTAACACGTTGGCGATTGAAGGCGCGAAATACAACATCAACGCCAACGCGGTCGCACCGATCGCTGCCACCCGAATGACTGAAGACATTGCTCCCGAGGAATGGCTCAAAGGCCTGCCACCAGATCACGTCGCACCGGTCATCGGCTACCTGATGAGCGACGAATCCACCGACTCCAGCTCCGTCTTCATCGTCGGTGGCGGACAGGTTCAGCGGGTTGCGTACTTCGCAAATGAGGGTGTTAAGTTCGATCATGTACCGACGCTCGGCGAAGTTGCCGACAAATGGTCTGGCATAACCGATATGTCTAGCGCTCAAGAGGGCAAGCAGGTTTCGACGAGCCAGTCGTAACCACGGTGGTTGCCCGCGACTGTGAAGGTCGCGGGCAATTTTCGTTCGCTGGACACTATTTCGCGGATACTGATGGATATATCTAAGGAGTCGTCATGGACGATCAGCAGGTACGTGAGATAGCGGCCGGACTATTCGATGCGATCGAAAGTGGCGACGTCGCGGCAGTGGGAGATCTGTACACCGAAGACGTCGAGATTTGGCACAACTACGACGACGCGGTTCAGAACCGGGAGCAGAACCTCGCGACGTTAGCCGGGCTTGTCGCTCGTATCTCCGATCGCAAATACGACAAGCGCCAAGTCGAAGTGTTTGCAGATGGATTCATTCAGCAGCATGTGCTGCGGGGCGTACGCGCCGATGGCGTGCAGGTAGCGATGCCGGGTGTGCTGATCGGCCGGCTGCGTGGCGATAAGATCGCGCGGCTCGATGAGTATCTAGACTCCGCGCACGTCGCACAGTTTCGCCAGGTGGCCTCTTAACGACCTGGCTTCATGGGCTTCTGCCCGATCGTCGAGTTTAGGATTGCCGGGATCGGACGATTCATGTTG
>JBDTCL010000415.1:0-5479 GCA_039923595.1 Antricoccus sp.
ATCATGATCAGTACGATCGCGCCGGATCCCTTGGTGATCAGAGCGAAGATGCGATCACCCGCGCGGACCCTGGGCTTAGCCTGCGGCGTCGCGGGATCTGATGGTGGACTATCAGCCGGTCCCGGTAGCAGTGCCGCCCTATCCGCGGCTGACGCAGGACTGAGGTTTGCAGTTCCGGTGCCCTCGTCCAGATTAGTCGCCATCACCGCTCCTGCTCTGTATTGTCCCGAGCTGGTGCATCGGGACGTTCCGTATGACATCAATCGATACTGCCCGACGCGCCGTGCAGTCCTGGATGGGACCGCACGACGCCCGAGGGGGTGTTAGCTGATCGCCTTGATGGCGTCGGCGACCTTAGTCTGCAGTTCCGCTGGCAGCGGCGAGTAGCCGAGTGCCGAGAGTTCCTTCTGCCCGTCGGTGGCCGCGTATGTCATGAACGCCTTAACCGACTTAGTTTTATCAGCCGCCAGTCCTTTTTCGCAGACAATTTCGTACGTCACTTGGACGGCCGGATAGGCGCCAGCTTCTTTCAGATCGTAGGCCAACGAAATTACCAAATCGTTGCCTGTGCCAGTGGTTTTCGCTGCACTGACCGCCTTGCCCACACTCGCATCAGAAATTGTCACCGGTCCGCTGCCGGAGTCCAAGGCGGCGGTCGAAAGGCTGTTGCCTTTGGCGTCCGGCCCATCGACATAAGCGATCGAGCCGTCGTTGGATTTCACCGCAGCGACGACACCGGC
Source organism: Antricoccus sp. (assembly GCA_039923595.1). Taxonomy (GTDB): domain Bacteria; phylum Actinomycetota; class Actinomycetes; order Mycobacteriales; family Antricoccaceae; genus Antricoccus. The sequence continues at coordinate 741 of JBDTCL010000415.1, forward strand.
AGAATCAGGTGCACCCTGACCGCCCGGAGCGCTCCAGCTTTTGCCGCCCGGGAATGTCCATTTGCCGTTGCTGGCCGCAGCGAGGAATTTGGTGAAGTTGTCGGTAGTGCCGGAGTCCTTGGAACGGTGAATCGTGGTGATCGTGCTGCTCGGCAGCTTCACGCCCTTGTTGAGCGCGGCGATCGCCGGATCGTTCCATGTCGTGATCTTGCCTTCGAAGATATCGGCGGTTACTTCGCCATTGAGGATAAGTTTGTCCACGCCCTTGAGGTTGTAGGCGATCGCGACGGGTGCGATGACCATCGGTAAGTTGATGGCCTTGCCGGTGCTACACCGTGCATCAGCAGCGGTTTTGTCCGCGTCTTTGACTGCCGAGTCTGAACCGGCGAAGTCGGTCTTGGCCGCAATGAAATCCTTCACGCCCTGGCCGGAGCCCGCCGGATCGTAATTGATTGTCATGTCCGGACAGATTGCGGCGAACTTGGCCTGCCAGGTGTCGATGGCCTTCGCTTGAGCGCTTGAGCCAGAGGCATTGAGTGCGCCGGTGCCGCATTTGATCGTCGAGCTGCCGGCGTTGGTCGCGCTGCCGTTGTTCGCACCGCTGCTGGTTGTGGAGGTGTTATCCGAGCAAGCGGAAAGTGCGAGTGTTCCGGCGGCAAAAATACTGGCGACGGCGTAGGTCTTGTTGAGCTTCACCCACAGGTCCCTTCTGTGACATGGCTCGAACGGTTTGAATCGCAGCGCGAGATCATGGCCTGGCTGGTCGATTCCGAGCGGTTGCTCGCGAGCCCTTCCATAAGTTAGGGCGCCAATGTGACCAGCGACATGATGCAGGATGAACGGCTGGTGAACACGTCGTGACGTGAGCTAGGACACAGCTCAACGAACACGTGCGGCCAGGCGGTCCGGCTTAAGCGATCGACTATCGCTGGTCTGCTCAACCGCGGACGTACCGCACATGTGATTGGTACGGCGGAAAGCTCAACCGCGGGCGTACCGCACATGTGATTGGTACGGCGTGAAACCGAGACGCTCGTATAACCGCATTGCCGCGGTATTGTCGTCGTCGACGTAGAGGATGACCCGGTCCAAACCGGCGTCCTGCAAATGAGCGAGCCCGGCGATGGTCAGAATCTTGCCCAGGCCAAGTCCTTGGGCGCGCGGATCAACACCGACCACATAGACCTAGCCCACCGCCTCCGCGGTGCCGCCGTCATGCACCTTGGTCCAGTGAAATCCGGCGAGATCGCCAGCGGTCAACTGCCCGAGCTGCGGCGCCGTTACCTCGGCAATCAGGAAGCCGGCCGGGTCGAACCAGGGTTCATGTTCTCTGTCGAGCAAGTCCTTAACACTCCACGATCCCTGTTCGGGGTGATGAGCAAATGCCGCCGCATTGATAGCGAGCCACCGCTCGTCATCGACACCCGGTCGGAAGCCGCGGATCGTAATACCGTCTGGCGACTGCGGCGTTTTGAAACCGGTGAGCGGTCGGTGAAGTTGCCATAGTGTGCGCACGGCGGTGAACCCCTCGTGGGCGGCGATCGTCTGCGCGGCGGGGATATTGCCGTGGGCCCAGATCTGCACACTTGTCGGCAATGCCTGTAGCAGCGCGGTGCCGATCCCCAGTTGGCGTTGGTCTGGGTGGACCACCATCTCAGCTTGGGCACCGTCCGAATCGTGCTCAACGATGGCGTAACCCACGGTGCTGCCGGCCCGTACGGCGAGCACGTGGCCGACCGCCGGATCGTGGTGGCGCAGCGCAATTAGCGAGTGCTCATCGAGTGGCGCGGAGCCGTCAGTGCGGGTGGCAGCGGCCACGATCTCAAGCACGGTTCGTTGCTGATCGTCGTCGAGTGTGGGGTGCTCGCTGATGCTGATCGACGTGCTCACGAGTCGGCCTGTCCGACGAGCCGAGCCGGTTGAAGAACCGTACGGTTCTCTGGCGGAGAAACGAACTTATAGCCCACATTGCGAACCGTGCCAATGAGCGCCTCGTGCTCGTTACCGAGTTTGGCGCGCAATCTCCGGACGTGCACATCGACAGTACGAGTGCCGCCGAAGTAGTCATATCCCCATACTTCCTGCAGGAGCTGGCCGCGGGAAAAGACTCGACCAGGGTGCTGCGCGAGGTATTTCAACAGCTCGAACTCCTTATAGGTCAGATCCAGGGATCTACCCTTAATGCGTGCCGAATAGGACTCTTCTTCGATCGTCAGGTCGCCTCGAGTGACCACTTGCACTTCATCGACAGCGACCGCGAGCCGGTTCGTCACCGCAAACCGCAGTCTTGCCTCAAGTTCGGTGGGACCGGCGGTGTGCAGGATAAAATCATCCATGCCCCAGTCGGCGTTGATCGCAACCAATCCGCCCTCTTGGACAATGGCGATGATCGGCGCCGATACGCCGGTGGTCGATAGGAGTCGTACGAAGCCGCGAGCCTGCATCAAGTCGGTACGAGCGTCAACAAGAATGACATCCCCGGGATCGGTCTCGAGCAACACCGAAAGTTCCGGCGGTACGACGCGCACGTTATGGATCAAGAGGCCGAGAGCGGGCAGAATCTGCGCGGTCGGCGTTGCTGAATTCGTCATGAAGAGCAGGTTCATATCGGACCTCCCCTGCAATGGCTAAATCGCGTTTCCGCGCGAAGGCAAACAGACCCTGGTGGGTCTTGACCTGACGCTTTAGCCTAGCGAACACTAGCGGTCCGGCACGAATGCTGGCTATGTGCGAATCTGTATAGCATGTTTCGTCGCTCGTCATCGCCGCGCTCAGCCATCCGCCTGCACATCACAACCACCGATCACGTCGAACTGAGCGGTCTCACAATTGATGGTCCGGGACCGGTGCATTTCGTTCTGGCGCACGGTTTCACCAATCACATCGCAAAACCAGACCTGACCCGGCTCGCCGCGCGACTGGCACGATTTGGAGCGGTGAGCGCGGTTGACTTTCGCGGCCATGGCGCATCGGCGGGTGGCTCGACTGTCGGTGGGGACGGCGAAATGATTGATCTTGACGCCGTAATCGCCGATGTTCGATTGCGCGCCCCGGATCGATATGTGGTGGTGGTCGGATTCTCTATGGGTGCCGCTGCCGCGATCAGGCAGGCCGGCCTTGCTGCTCACCGGCCAGATGCGGTGGTCTCAGTGAGCGCGGTCAGCCGTTGGTTTTCCCGTGACTCGCGGTCAATGCGGCGCGTGAATTGGCTCCTAGAATCGAGGTTTGGTCCGCGCTTTGCCCAGCGGGGGCTCAGCACTCGCCTCGGGGGGTCATGGCCCGAGGCACCGGTGGCGCCGCTTGAGGCAATAGCCTCTATTACCTGCCCGATTCTCCTTATTCATGGCACCGCAGATCACTACTTCGATATCGAACACGCTTACGCGCTGCGAGCCGCCGCTGACGGACGCGCAGAGCTGTGGACGATCGATGGATTTGGACACGGTGAGAGCGGGATGACGCCCGCACTGTGTGATCGCCTCGCGCAGTGGTCGGTTGATCAGGCGGCGGCCAACACTGGCGGTCGCTCATGACGGTGACACCGCTACCTAGGGTCGTCGCGCGCAAACAGGCGCACGGCCGCACGTTCGCGCTGGCGTGTCTTGGAGCCGCACTTGTCGCGGCGGTGGCGTTCACCGGCGTGCAGTACTTGCTGACCCGCGGCGGTGGGTCGGGCCGGACCGGTCTGATCATTGGTGTCGCGCTCGCCCAGTTGGCGCTCGCTGCAGCATGGTCGAAAGGCACTCGGTCGCCAGACCGCATCGGGACCGCGATTGTGATTGTCCTGGTTGCTGCCGGAGCCGATATTTCACTCTTAACAAAGAGCACCCTGCATGTGGGCGTGCTTGCGAAAATGATCGCATTGAGCGTCCTGCTGGCTTTTGTCCATCAGGTGATTCGGCGGGCGCCGCGCAGGAGGGTGCTGTCGTCGATCGCAGCAGATGTCACGGCTTCAGTCTTGGTATGCGCGATGTCGCTATTGCTCGTACTGCGCTTGGTCGGCCAACCGCGAGCGACGGGCGCCGCGTTGATCGCGATCGGCACCGCTGTTGTCGTGAGTCATCTTTGTGACAGTGCTGTTCCAGTTCCGCGGTTGGCTTACGACGTGCATCGCGGCGGAATCGGGATCGTACTTGGTGCGGCGGCCGCTGGTGCGGCGGTGACGTGGTGGATCGGCACCGCGTCCCTCGCTGATGTGCTGCAACATGCCATGGTCGGCGGCGCGATTGGCCTTGCGGCGACGCTCGCGTCAGTGGCAGTGACCACCGCCACGGTCGACCGTGAACCGCGGCTATGGTCCACGCTTATTCTGCACGCAGTGGTCCCGTACGCCTTGGCGGCTCCAGTCGGACTTCTCATCACGCTGGCAATTTCGCTGTAACCTCGCCACATGCGCGGTCTGAAGGTTGTCGGAGTACTGCTTGTCCTGATTCTCGGACTTCTCATTGGCGCGGACCGGATTGCGGTGAGTGTTGCCCAAGGCAAACTAGCCGATGGAATTGCACAGCAGTATTCGCTCGATTCCAAGCCCGTGGTCAGTATCACCGGCTTTCCATTCCTGACTCAGGCGATCAGCGGTGACTATTCGTCGGTCCGGATCAAGGCAAAAGACATCCCAGCTGGCAAAGCTGGCTTGGTTGATGTCGATGTCACCTTGCAGGATCTAATGCTGCCGCTTAGTGACGCGCTTTCAGGCAACGTCTCGAATGCGGTATCGAAACATGTCGTGGCGCGGGTGA
>JBDTCL010000416.1:0-4054 GCA_039923595.1 Antricoccus sp.
GCTGCTGCCGATCGCCCGCCGGATACTCGCCGACGAAGCGACAGCGCGTGCCGAAGTCGCTTCACTTGTTGAACGACGCGCCGGGCACGTTCGGCTAGGTGCTACGCCAAGTCTGAGTGCCGAATTGTTGCCTGGAATCCTGCAAATATTTCGGCGTCGATACGATCGCATTGGGGTGACGCTGGTTGAGGGTGGTTCGCGCAATCTTGCCGAGTCACTTGCCAATGCCGAGCTCGACCTCGCGCTGATGATCTTGCCGCTCCATCGAGGCGACACCATGCTCAGCGCAACGGCGCTCATCGAAGAGAAACTCGTCCTATCGGCGGCGGCGAATATCCTTGGTCGTCCGGGAGGCGACATTTCCATTGATCGTCTCAAAGGAGTACCGATGCTCAACTATCGCGCCGGTTATAGCCTGCGCGAGACGCTCGAGCAGGCGTGCCAGGATGCGGGTTTCGAGCCAAATGTGGTCGTTGACGGCGGCGAGATGAACTCAGTCGTTGCGATGGCCGAAGCCGGTGTGGGGGCGTGCCTGCTTCCGACGACGGTGGCGCGTCGCGCGCAACTTGTCTCCTATAACTTGATTTCTGATCGCATGACGCGCACCATCGGCGTCGCATACCGACGCGGTATTGTGCCGTCCTCAGCAGTGCGGGCGCTTCTCACGGTGATCGACGAACAGTTGGCGAGCGCCCGTTTTCCCGCTGGGATCAAGGTCACCGGACGAGCGCGGGCTCAACTCGATTGACTCCGCTAAGCGAATGGCCGGTAGATCGTGGACCGTTAGCGACACGTCAATGGCGTGGATTGTCGGTCGCAACAGACATTGACCGTCCACGATGGCATGCCATTTACCGATTGCCGGCTATGACTGGCATCGAAGTATTGTCCCCGTGAAACAATCGGACGGTCAACCGATGAGTCGGTGCGAACTGCAAAAGATCGTGAGTAATAGGTGAGCAAAATCGTGACCAATATCGTGATTATCGGCGGTGGACCGGCGGGATACGAGTCGGCGCTTGTTGCGCAAAGTCTCGGCGCCCACGTTACGTTGGTCGATCCTGATGTGCCTGGGGGTGCGTGTGTGCATTTTGACTGCGTCCCATCCAAGACGTTTATCGCAAGTTCCGAAGTTCTCACCAATGTCCGCAATGCACGCAAACTTGGCGTCCGAATCTCGGATGAGTCTGCTGTGGTAGTTGATGCTGCCGCCATTAACCAGCGTGTGCGGCGGCTTGCTGAAGCTCAAGCCGAAGACATTCGCGGCACCTTAGAACGTTCCGGCGTCGAGTTCGTTCACGGCTCCGCACGGTTGCTTGGAGCCGTCGGAGATGGTCGGCACCAAGTGCAGATCGTGACGACGCATGGTGCCACTCGAGAGGAGCTTGCCGATGTCGTGTTATTCGCCACCGGTGCACGTCCTCGGATCGTGCCCGGTGCAGAACCGGATGCCGAGCGGATCCTCACGTGGCGCGATCTCTATGACCTGCCCGAACTTCCCTCGCATTTGATCGTGATCGGTTCGGGTGTCACGGGTGCTGAGTTCGCGAGCGCGTACAACGAACTCGGTGTCGAAGTCACCCTTATCTCTAGCCGTGATCGGGTTTTGCCGCATGAGGACAGTGATGCCGCCCAACTGCTTGAGGATGTATTCATCCGTCGAGGGATGACGATCATGCAGAACGGGCGCGCCGCCTCGGTGCTCAACACCGGTTCGGGTGTGCAGGTTGAACTAGCTGATGGTCGGATAGTCGACGGCTCGCACTGCTTGATGACTGTGGGTTCAGTGCCAAATACTGAAGATATTGGATTGAGCTCAGAGCAGATCGAGACCGACAGCGGCGGTTTCATCGCGGTTGACCGCGTTTCGCGCACGAACGTGCCAGGGATCTATGCAGCTGGCGACTGCACTGGCGTACTTATGCTTGCCTCCGTGGCTGCGATGCAAGGCAGGATCGCGATGTGGCACGCGCTTGGCGAAGCCGTCGCGCCGCTGAAACTCAAAACCGTCGCATCGAACATCTTTACGCATCCGGAAATCGCGACCGTCGGAATCGGTGAACGCACAATCGGTGAGACGAGTATGACGGTCAGATCAAAAACGCTTCCGTTGCGAACTAATGCTCGGGCGAAAATGGCTGGTCTCGATGACGGGTTTATCAAGCTTTACGCCCGGCCACACACCGGGGCGGTGATCGGCGGCGTTGTCGTCGCTCCGTACGCATCAGAACTCATTATGCCGATCACGTTGGCGGTGCAAAACAATCTCACCGTTGATCAGATGGCCCACACCTTGTCGGTATATCCATCGCTCACCGGCTCGATCACCGAGGCAGCACGACAGTTGATCGCGAAAGACGATCTTGACTGATGCTATTGAAAAACACGATCTACTTCATTCGGCGATCGCGCGGTCGATGGCAGTGTGCTTCCTAAAAGCTCTTCGACAGCGTGCTCGATTCGACTGGGTTGCGGTCGTGAGCGAGCAAGAGATGGCCTGTCGAGTATCGGCGGCGCCTGACTTCGATAGGTGTGTCCAGTGGGTGTCGTAATGATGACGGTGTGAGTCATTCCACCCTCCGGGGCGGTGATGACGTGCTTCCAGCCGGGTGCTTCTTTTGCGTAATTGCAGCGTTCGCACAAGCCTTGACCGTTGAGTGCGGTTGTCGGGCCGCCTTTGGCGTGCGACTGCACGTGATCAATATGTCTGATAGGTGCTTCGCAGTACGGAGTGCGGCACACCTGATCGCGAGTGAGAATGAACTCGCGAAGCGCGCCATCGAAGGTCCGACTCCGAGAGTCGATGCTCTGTACGGTGCCAGTCCACCGGTCTGTGAAAAGCCGACGGACGACGACGGTTTGTTGCGCCGTGCCGCGCAATGCAAGTTCACGAGCGATCTCGGCGGGAACGACACTTCCAGCGATATGACCTGGCGTCGAATCAGTACCAACGAGACTAGCGGCAGACATCACAAGACTGATATGTATGGGAATTTGATCGATATCTGGATAGCCACTGACCCGCTCGAGTAGGGCGTCCGCCATGATTTGCCCTCGAGATCGTACTTCAGTCGGGCCGAGCTCCCGAGCAATCCGATCCAGAGCTGCGTAAGTGGCCACACCCTCACGCACCGGGAGCAGCGCAGTCAGATAGACCATCATGTCTTCGGTGGGTCGGATGCTGACCCGCCGCTCGTTTGGTGCCTTGCGAGCTCTGGCAGCAATTGCCTCGGGACACCTATGCGCAGCCGCGCCTTTGGCCACGCGCTCAGCCCGCTGCGCCGACATTCCGCGAAGTTCGCTCACGAGCTCTCGATCGATCACTTGGCGATCGGCGCGCTCGAGGCAGAAGACCTGTTTGGCGACGCCGATCGCGGTCCTCTCATCGATCTGGCCTCGCGACCACAACTGGAAGGTGCACGGCAAATCTTCAGCCAACGCTTTCGCTAATGCCAGATGGTTCGATGCGGAGTGCGGGCTGATTCCGCGTGCCAACGCGAGTTGATCAGCGATTCCCTTACCCACCAGTTTCGCGGTGACACCACAACGTCGTTGATCGGCGCGTTGCGAGCCGTCGAAATCGACACTTATCCGAGCAAGCCGTGCTGAGGCGACTGCGATCAGTGTTTGCAGCGCGGTGATCTCGTCGATTCGTTCGCGATCGGCCATCTGCCGGGGGAGTGCCGCCAACATAGCTCGCACGCGGAGAACGCGTGCACTAGTCGACCTATCGTCCATACGATCTATTATCGCAGTCCAGTACTAATCCTGTCAATACTTGAAGACAGAACTTTGTTGATATATATGACAATTAATTAAATTATGCTGCCAGATAGGGAACTTTACGAAGCGCGAAGAACGCCTATTTACAGACCGTTCCCTTTTTGGGTGCCTTCACGTCGATCAAAAATTTATCGACCTTGGTGTCAATGCAATTGTCGCCCGAGGAGTACGCGGTGTGTCCATCCCCGTCGTGGGTGAGAAGCACGGCGCTGGGATTACGCGCAGCGACATTTTGCGCGAGTTTGTGAGGTGTCGCCGGATCGCCCGTCGT
>JBDTCL010000417.1:0-3079 GCA_039923595.1 Antricoccus sp.
CAAAAAGAAGTACGTGGTGAGCAATGTCAGCAAGGTGCCCGACAGGATGCTGCCAGTGGTGGAGACGACCGAAAGCGCACCGTTGACGACGTCATTGGGGTTCCTCTTCAGCGTCGACAGCTGATCATTAAGTGCGGCGTTGAGTTGGCTTGCATTAAGGTGCAGCGGGCCGCGTTCGAGCAACCCGGTGATCTGACTGATGCTTTGACTGATCGTGCTGTAGACAACCTCGTAGTTGCCCACGAACTCGGTCACGATGAGCGTGACAAGACCAGCGACGAATGCGATGCCGACAATGAATGCCAGCAATGGTGGGATTGCGCGGGGCATTCCGGTGCGGCGAAGCAGTCGGACAAGTGGTGTCAACAGGGCAGCGATGAGCAACGACACAACAGCCGGGACGATCACGATTGTGAGCTGACTGAGCAGCCAGAGCAGCAGATAGATCCCGGCACCGATCACGATGAGTCGGCCGGTCCAACCTGCAGCCGCGCGTAAGCCTGCCGGAATGGGATCGGAGTTACCGCGAGCGGCGAAGTCGGTATCGTCCCGCCGGGCCTCAGTGCGGGCTTCGGTGATCCGCGCGCGTAGCCGACTGTAGGCGAGACGTTCGCGCAGCCGCAGTCGTTGGCGTTCTTCTTCTGTATCGGCGCGATTCTCGGTCGAATCGGAATCCGCAGCGCGCTGATCGGTCATGTACTAGCGCCCTGCTCGCTGACGTCGCAGCGGTGCCGGATCTCCCAGTGCGGCACGCATCGCCTCTGGGACTGCGATCCGTTGGAATTGCTTGTTGTCAACGACCACATAAACGGTTCGCGCAGAACACACCGGCACACCATCGCTGATCGCTACAAAATCCATCGTGACCGATGAGTTGCCGATCCCGACCAGTGAGACGGCGATCGTCGCGTCGCCCGGCCAGCGCAGACTGGAATGCCAATCAATCTCGGTATGGACAAGCATCACGTCGGCGTCTGTGGCGGCCATGGTGCCGCGTCCACGACTCAGATCGTCCATATATTCGATGAACGCTTCATCGAAGTAATTGAGGTACCAGCCGTGGTACACCACCGCTTGCTGATCGGTCTCGTAATAGCGCACTTTGAGCGGCATCTGAAACACGTCGGGTCCGACGGTCACGTCGATAGGCAACGCGATCTCCTTTAACGATGGGCCGAGGCGCCCGATCGCCTGAGTCTAGCGTGAGCTAAGCGTTCGAAATACCGGGTAGCTGGTGCCGTTGGAGGACTGCACGACGTGCAGGGTGACTGGTAGATCGGCCCGTAAGGCCTCACGGGCAATCTCAACGCGGGCAGTGATCCACGGACCTTCATCAAGCTGGACATAAGCAGCGACATAGGGCGCAAATTCGGTGAAAGCGGGATGGGTTGGGCGATCGACAACCGTCCAGGTCGCCAATGTGCCGGTGCCAGCGCAGTCGTGCTGCTCAAAGTTCTCGCTTTGGCAGGTGAGGCAGCGGATGAATTCGTACGATGTCATCGCGCCGCAGTCGCGGCATCGTTGCACGGTGAGTCGACCGTCTGCTAAGGCATCGAAATAGGGCTTGCAACGGTCGGTGACCTCGATCATTACATCGGGCTGTTCGCTGACTGCGCGCTGCTCCATTACTGCACTCCGCTCAAGATCATCGTCGCGTGATGCTCCAAGATGCCGCCATTGCCGCTGCACATGATCAGATCACGCTTGCCGACTTGACGATCGCCGCCGGCCCCACGCGCCTGAATGATCGCCTCTGACAACGGCGTGAATCCCCACATGTAATAGCTCGACAACTGACCGCCGCCGGTGTTGGTGGGCAACGAGCCGCCTGGGCCGAGCTTGCCGTCGGCGACGAATTGGCCGCCCTCACCCTTCTTGCAGAGACCGTAATCTTCGAGCGTGACGACAACCGTGTAGGTGTAGCAGTCGTATAGCTCCAGCAGGTCCATGTCGTCGATTGTGGCACCGGCCATCGCGAGCGCCTTCGGGCCAGCGATCGCTGCTCCAGTGCGCAGCCCGAAATCTGAACCCGCCTGCAGCGGCGGTGAGACATGCGCTTGTGCGTATCCGAGTACGTCGACCGGCGGTGCGGCGAGGTCTCGAGCGCGTTCGGCACTGGTCACGATGACCGCGATCGCGCCGTTGCTCACCAAGCAGCAATCGAGCAAGTGCAGGGGATCGGAGACCATGCGCGATCGCTGGTGGTCCTCGATGGTGAGCGGCTTGCGCATGGTGGCGAGCGGGTTCTTGGCCGCCCAGGCCCGCTGACTGACCGCAACCTGCGCAAATTGCTCACTCGTGGTGCCGTAGACATTCATATGCCGCTGCGCCGCCAGCGCGTAATACATTGTGGTGGATGTGAGTCCGCTGGCGATCCTGATCCCGGTGAAATCGAGCGGCGTTTGCTGGCCACGACCGCTGTATGCCGCTTCGCTCGCGACTCCTTGCTGCAGGGGGGCGTCCGCGAACAGACACGCGACGGTCGTTGCTTGGCCCGAGCGTATTAGTTCGCTGGCATAACCGACCATCACCCCAGAAGTCGCGCCAAAAGAATTGATTTCCGCAGCTACCGGCAGCTCGCGCAGACCGAGCCGCTCTCGCAGTCGCAGGTTCAGATCAGACGGCCCAACGCCCTTGCTCAGCAGCAGGCCATCAATCTCGCTGACCTTCAGGCCGGCATCGGCGGCAGCGCGGCGGACCGCGTCCTCAGCGAAATCACTCGCCGTACGGCCATAAACCTTGCCGAGATCGGTCATACCCAGACCAGCAATTGATGCGCGTGCATTCATAGTGGGACTGTATCCGGCACGCTTGTCATGAGTCGCTGAGGCTCTTCTAGTACCCGAGGCCGGCTGCTGCGAAGTAACGAGACGATAACGATTGACGCTTGAAATGTGAACAAGCCCGTCATCGGGTTGTCACATCCGGTAACACCGTTCACTCTGTTATCGGCGCACTCGACAAATCCGTGCGTCGTACGAACGTCCTCGATGCGGCCCCGGCTACTTCCCCCGAGTAGGTTTCCATGTTTCTGCGCAAGAGCGCGCTCCAGAACGCGCGTACCCAAATTCTCTCACTC
>JBDTCL010000418.1:0-3731 GCA_039923595.1 Antricoccus sp.
CACAATCAGCTGCCGACAACCAAGTCTTTCCACAATTTTTGCCCTAGTGCACAGTCGACGTCGCCGGACCCGCAGCTTCTTAGGGCACGCGCAAGACTCCTTCCTATACCTAAGGAGGGTCCATGACTGCGCAACCTATCCATCAACGCCAGCCGATAAACAGCGGCCAGCTACGCAAGGATGTCGTCGGCCGCCGCGGCGAGCAGCGGGCTCAGGAATACCTGGTGACGCTGGGCTATCGAATTTTGCAGGTGAACTGGCGAAGCCCGACAGGAGAGCTGGATATCGTCGCACTTGATGGCCGCCAGCTGGTGATCTGCGAAGTGAAGACTCGAACATCTGACCGCTACGGGACGCCTCGTGAGGCTGTGACCGAAGCCAAAGAGAGACGAATCAGGCGATTGGCGATGCAGTGGGTCAAAACGGCCCGGCCGCCAGGCGTGCGGTGGAGCAGCGTCCGATACGACGTCATTGGCGTGATTGCACCCCGTTATGGCGATATGCGCGTCACGCATTTGATGGCGGCGTTCTAATGGATGCCCAATACGCGTCGGTCAGCACAATTGCCCTTGACGGGGTCAACGGGATACCGGTCGCAGTCGAATGCCACGCAGGCGCTGGCACGCCCGGCGTTCAGATCGTCGGTCTGCCAGATAGCGCTATAAGCGAGGCGCGCAATCGTATCCGGGCAGCGATTAGCGTCTCGAAATTGACCTGGACCGATGCCCGAATCACCTTCAACCTCGCTCCTGCTCACGTCCGAAAAACAGGTACGGGTTATGACCTAGCGATGGCGATGGCTCTGCAAGCGGCCTATAAGGCGGTGCCTGCTGCCCGTCTTTCGGGCACGGCATTCGTCGGAGAATTGGGTCTTGACGGCACCCTCCATAAGGTTCGTGGTGTGCTGCCGGCGATGCTCGCGGCGAGTCGAGCTGGATTCAGTCGTATCGTATTGCCCGATGCCAATCGCGCTGAGGCTGCGATTGCTGTAGGGGATGGCCGTGACATGCAGGTCATGTGTGCGCCCACTTTGCACGATGTGGTGGCCTATTTTAGGGCTGAAGATAACTGTGTAAGCACGGTTCCGGCAGCGGCACCAGCACCGTGTCCGCCAACTGCCGATCTGACCGATGTACGGGGGCAGCCACTCGCGCGTCGAGCACTCGAAATTGCCGCCGCTGGCGGCCATCATTTGCTGATGGTTGGGCCGCCCGGCGCAGGTAAAACAATGCTCGCCGCACGGATGCCCAGTATTTTGCCACCTCTCGACGAGGTCTCGGCCTTGGAAGTGACCTCGATTCATTCGTTGTCGGGGACACTCGATGAATCAGCGCCGCTGCACCAGCAACCCCCTTTTGAAGCGCCGCACCACAGCGCCACGGCAGTGGCTATCATCGGCGGAGGTAGCGGGCTGGTGCGACCGGGCTCGATTAGTCGAGCGCACCGAGGGATTCTCTTTCTCGACGAGGCTCCTGAGTTCAGTCGACATGTTCTCGATCAGTTACGTCAGCCGATTGAGTCCGGATCGATCACCGTGCACCGCGCCGCAGCGACTGTGACCTTCCCCGCCCGATTCCAACTGATCATGGCCGCTAACCCATGTCCCTGCGCTGCGCCCTTGGGTGATGCGTACTGCGTTTGTACTTCGTCGTTGCGCAGGCGCTACCTTCAGCGTTTGTCCGGACCGTTGATGGACCGGATCGACATGAGCCTGCAATTGCAACCGGCCAGTCGCTTCGCGTTGCTCGACCATGTCACCCAGCCCGAAGGAAGCAGCGCTGTGCTCGAGCGCGTAACGACAGCCAGGGCGCGCGCTATCGAACGTTGGAGTGAGTTTGGTGGGGTTCTCAATAGCGCAGTGCCTGCCAACGCACTCGCACGGCGGTGGCAGCCAGATGGACTCAGTCGCACCTTGCTCGATCGTGCATTGGAGGCAGGAGCGCTGAGTGCTCGCGGGCTCGATCGAGTTTTACGTGTGTCATGGACGCTTGCTGACCTTGCTGGTCGGAGCGCCCCAGCAGTTGATGATGTAGCCGAGGCATTGAGCTATCGCGATCGTTCGGTGGTGGCGGTGGCATGACCAGATCGGTTCATGGCCCAGTCGGTGATGGTTCGCAAATCGCTGCCTATGCGTGGCTCAGTCGGGTGTTTGAGCCCGGACACCCAGCATTATGGGCGTATATCGAGCAATACGGTGCCGTCGAGGTGGCCACTCAGATCCGTCACGACGACGCCCCCCAAGTCTTGACCCGCGCTGCGGGCTGCCGCGCTCAGGTCGACCAGGCAATGACCGATCTCGAACAATCAGCAGTCCAGGGGATCCGATTGGTCACGCCGACGTCTGATGAATGGCCAGTAGCTGCAGTGCGCACGATGGCTCGGGCGGCTGCAGCAGGCGGGGAGCGGGTCGTGCCACCGCTGGCACTCTGGGTAAAAGGGGAGTCGTTGGCGGATCTATTACCCCGAGCGGTGGCGATTGTCGGCGCCCGCGCCGCCTCTGCGTACGGTGCTTATGTGGCGCGCGAGATTGCTGGTGGCTGCGCATACCGCGGCTACACCATCATCAGCGGCGGCGCATTTGGCATCGATCACGCTGCGCATAGCGCGGCGATAGCTGCACAGGGAGGCGCAATTGCAGTTCTTGCTGGCGGAATCGACCAGCTGTATCCGAGAGCCAACGCGGCGCTACTGAGGCAAGTGGGGCAGCACGGAGCATTGGTGAGTGAGTTTCCGCTGGGTAGCGAGAACTTCAAGCACCGATTTCTTATTCGCAATCGGCTCGTGGCCGGGCTCGCACTAGGAACAGTCGTCGTCGAGGCTGGCGTCCGAAGCGGGGCACGGGCCACCGCCGCGCGTTGCCGGGATCTGGGATTACCGCTGATGGCGGTCCCTGGACCGGTTACCTCGGCAAGTTCCACTGGGTGCCTTGAGCTACTGCGCGAAGAGGGAACGATCGCGGTCGGCACTGCCGCGCATGTGTTGGAAGCCATTGGCATGATCGGAAACGATCTGGCAACGCCGCGTCGCGGGCCAGCTAATCCCACCGACGCTCTTGACCCGCAGAAGGCTCGAATCTTGGATGCAGTGCCGTTGCGCGGCGGCCGGACGATCGAAGAAATTGCTGTCGCTGCCGCAGCCGAGATACCCATGACGTTGGCGACGCTTACTGAACTTGAACTGCGGGGTTTCGTTGATTGCTCGCTCGGTGTGTGGCGTCGCCGCACCGCGTCGAAATGAACCTCTCAATGCTGCGGCGGGCCGAGTTGATTCTCGATGCCCGATAGGTGACTGTGTAGGTGTGAGGGCCGAGGAAGTATTGCTGCCGAAGCTGCAGGACGCGATTGTCTCGTTTGAGCGCGAACTTCAACTGGAGCGCGATTGCTCACCGCATACGGTGCGGGCCTACTGCACCGACACCCGATCGCTGCTCACTCACTTGCAACGGATGTCCGGCACATCGCTGCGGGACCTCGACCTCACTGTGATGCGTTCTTGGCTGGCCAAGCAACACACACTTGGAGCTGCCCGAACGACACTGGCCAGGCGTGCCGCCTCCGCGCGCGCCTTTACCGCATTTGCTCATCGTCGCGGTCTGATCGACACCGATCCGGGAGCACAACTCGCCTCACCGAAGTCGTTACGCCCGCTTCCAGCGGTACTAAGTGCTCAACAAGCAGCATCGGTAGTCGACGGGTCCGTCGGCGATAGTCCACTTCAAGTACGGGACCGGC